>CACWOG010000139.1 GCA_902762455.1 uncultured Bacteroidia bacterium
ATACACTCCAAGAAAATACCAGTTTGTCATTCAGTCTGATCACTTGTCGCGGATACGAGGGGGAGGACATTCCCGGCTATACGCTGCCTCACGCGTCCAGTCATATCAGCATCGACCCTGTTACAGGTGATTTCGTATGGGACAGTCCCACCATGGCTGGCGAATACAATATTGCCATTGCATTCAACTTCATGCATAAGATATATGTTGGTGCCGACCTTGGCATACAGACTGTAAGCTACAAGCAGCAAATAATTTCGTACGAGAACCGCGAAGGCGCGACATCGGGTCCTACGGTCTTTACCTTCAACGATTATGTGCATTCGTCGGGTAGCGGTGTAAACTTCAAGCTCGGTATATTGTACCAGCCAATCGACCAGTTGAGGTTCGGTGCGGCAATACATACGCCTACTTCCATTAGCATGAGGGACAGATACTCAACATCTTGCAATATGCAGGGATGGATTCCGAGGGCTGATGCAACGCTGGCCGATTCATCGGCATCGTGCGATTCTCCCGAAGGTAAGTTCGAGTACAATATTCTCTCGCCGTTCAGGGCAAATGCAAGCATCTGCTACATACCCAACGAGCACCTTCTTATCAATCTCGATTACGACCTTGCAAACTACAATTCGATTAAGATGAGAAGCGACGAATATGATTTTGCTCCCGAAACTCAGAACATAATAAACAACTACAAGGTTGGTCATAGCGTGAAGTTAGGCGCAGAATATAGGCTTGGCGTACTCAACATGCGACTAGGAGGTGCATATTACACAAGCCCCTACAAGAGTTCGTCGCCAAACAGCAGTTCCGATACTTGGCTAGTTAGCGCAGGTCTTGGCTTCCGCACCAACTTCTTCTTCTTCGACATTGCATATTCCTATTTGGCAAACTCGTATGTATATTATATGTACGAAGGCCTTGTTTCGAGCGACCCGAGCAAGATAGACTTTACTCGCCATCAGATATCGTTTACCATCGGTTGCAAGTTCTAATACAGGATTAAGAATACTAAAAAATGGCGGCGGTTACGTCGCCTTTTTTTTGATGTATAGCAATATTTTTTTTGTGTATCTTTGCGCATCTTAATGAATTGCAAGGTCAACATATCATATACCTATTATATATTGGTATTGCTGTTAGTTTCGGCAGTAATATTTTCTTCGTGCCGTTCTACGAAGTTTGTGGGCGAAGACGAATATCTGCTTGTCAAGAACAAGGTCGTTTGCGACAACAAAAACGTTAACAAGAGCGACTTGGATTTAGCCCTAAGCCAAAAAAGCAACAAAAAGATTCTCGGATTTATTCCTTTCAATCTTTATGTATATAATTTCATGAAGAGCGGAAAGGAGCGCAAGTGGAAGGAGAAACTGGCAAATTCGATAGGAGAGGCACCCGTCATATATGCAGCCGAGGCGCAAAGCAAGAGCATTGAGAATATCAACGCCTATATGGCAAGCCAGTCGTATTACCGGTCATCGGTAAGTGTTAGCGAGCATTTCTCTAACAGGAAAAAGGCAAAAGTAAAATATGTTGTCACGTCGGGTCCTTCGTACAAGATATCGTCGTTGAAATACGACATTGGAAACGAGGAGATTAAGGAATTGTTTTTCCAAGATACCATTAATTCGCTCATAAAGGTCGGACATAGTTTCAATACCGACACCTTGAAGGCGGAAAGGGAACGTGTGGCAAGGTATTTCAAGAGTCAGGGCTATTTCTACTTTTCGATTAACAATGTGCGTTTCTTTGCCGATACGCTTCAGGAGGATTTGACAGTAAAGCTTACTATGCTGATTCGCAAGTCAGATGAGGATTCGGACGATGCCTTCCAAAGCCAGACCATAAGGTCGGTAAACATATTTACCAATTACAATTTTGACAATAAGAGTGATACCTCGGGGCAGAATACCAATATGTTTGTCAAGGATGGAATAAAATTCACTTACGACAAGAAAATGCGCCACCGCACCTCGGTATTTATGCAGTCATGTTTTTTCAAGCCTGGCGACAAGTACAGCATCCGCAACGTGGAGGATACCTACAGCCATCTCTCAAGCCTAAAACAGTTTCGCCTGATAAATATAAAGCTTACGCCGCCGAGCGTTGAGGAGGTACATCTTGAGAGCATAAGCAAGCAGTTCCTCGACGTAAACATATACCTTGCGCCTATGAAGCGTCAGTCGTTCAACGTAGAGCTCGAAGGAAGCAACACATCGGGAAACATCGGTATGGCAGGTGTGCTTTCGTACAGAAATAGAAATATTTTCCGTGGGGCGCAGATTTTTTCTGCAAAGGCAAATATTTCGTTCCAGACTTCGGCGTTGCTTGATACTGTAACAAATGAAGAAATTAAGTCCAAGTTTTTCAACACATTGGAATATGGAGGAGAAATAAAACTTACTTTTCCAAAATTGTTGTTGCCGTTCTTCAATAATTTTGAGTTTATCAAGCGTCACGACCCGAAAACACAGTTGAGCCTTTCGTACAACTACCAGAACCGACCCGACTACACGCGTACAATCGCCAATATAAACTTCGGCTATAGCTGGATTGGATATAAGAACAAAAACATAACCCACTACATCAACCCAATCGAACTCTACTGGGTAAAAATCTTGGATTTCAGCGAGGATTTCAGGCGAAGGATACAGAACCTTTACATAAAATACTCGTACGAAGACCAGTTTCTGTGGGTTTTCAGCTACGATATGGTTTTCAATAACCAGAACGTAAATGTAAAACGCAATTTCACATATTTCTGGATGAACCTTGAGACTTGTGGAAACCTTCTTGATGCAATATATCTGGCGTCGGGCGCACAACGGGATTCGGAGTCGTACAAGTTTCTTGGGGTAGAATTTGCGCAGTATGTGAAAGCCGACTTCGACTATAGGTTCTACAATATTATCAATGGTAAGAACAGCATTGTATATCGTGCATTTTTCGGCATTGGTCTGGCATACGGCAATTCGACGCAAGGTTTGCCGTTTGTGAAGAGGTATTTCATTGGCGGTGCCAACGACATCAGGGCTTGGCAGGTAAGGACTATTGGTCCGGGGTCATATTCGAATACGCACCGCAACTACGACCAGATTGCCGATATGAAGTTGATGTTCAACATAGAATATCGTTTCACAATGGTTTCGTTCTTGCAGGGTGCACTTTTCGTCGATGCTGGCAACATCTGGGCAATCGACAAGGCCGACAACCGTGCCGGTGCATTGTTCAAGGTAAGCGATTTTTATAAGCAGATTGCTGTTGGAACAGGCTTTGGTTTGCGTTTCGACCTGAAGTTTCTTGTCTTACGTTTCGACATTGGTATTCCTGTTTACAATCCGTCTATTAGCGATGCTCCGCAATGGTTCGAGTCGTTTAGACCGTTCAAGGTCAACAAGTTCACGTTGAATTTTGGTATCGGGTATCCGTTCTAGGGGCTGCGCCGTTTGATTGCCTGTGGCGTTTGATGGGCAAAGCCCGTTTCAAAGTTTGAGGGCTGACGCCGTTTGAATGGCTTGCGCCGTTTCTAATTGTTTCTAAGTTTTGGTCACTGAGCTTCGCTTGCTGAGCTTGTCGAAGTATCGAAGTGCTAATTGTTTAGTGTTGTTTGAAATTGTCTTTTCGCCTTTTCGCTTGTCAGCCTTCTCGCCCCTTTGCATCTTGAATCTTTATGTCAGCAAAATCGTAAATCCAAAATCGTAAATCGTAAATAATATTGTATCTTTGCAAAAAAATATTCGTATGAACATAGCAGTTTGTGTAAAGCCGGTTCCTGACTCGAAATACTACGACCAGATAAAGATTGACCCGGTAACGAAGACTTGGGACCGTTCTGGAATCCCTACGGTAATAAGCGATTTGGACAAGCATGCCCTCGAGGCGGCAATATCGTTGAAGGAAAAGCACGGTGGAAAGGTTGCCGTGTTTACAATGGCTCCGCCGACTATGAAAGATACCATAATGCAAGCTCTAGGTATGGGCGCCGATGAGGCTTATCTTATCAGCGACCGAGCATTCGCTGGTTCCGATACGCTTGCAACATCCAATATACTTGCAGCTGCAATCCGTAAGGCTGGCGATTTCGACCTTGTCGTTACTGGCAACGAAAGCGATGACGGAAGTACAGCACAGGTTTCGGCACAGCTTGGTGAATGGCTCGGAATGCCACATGTTATGAATGTTACAAGACTGGAAAGCGACGGTAGCATTATTGCTGTCACTGCAAAGCAGGATGGCGGTAGCATCGACTACGAAATCGGACTTCCAGCAGTAGTCGGTGTAACGCGCAAAGTAAACAAGCCACGTCTGGTTAACATAATGGGAATATTGAAAGCCAAGCAGAAGCCGTTCAATGTGTTTACTGCTAACGACATAGAACCCGACCCTAATTTTGTTGGTCTGAAAGGTTCGCCAACTCAGCCGGGTGGAATTGCTTCGCCGGAGATGGGACGCAAGTCGGAACTTATCGAAGGTACTCCCGAGGAGATTGCAAAGCGTATTGTTGATGAACTTTACAAAGCAGGAATAAAGTAATGGAAATTCAGGAAAAGAAAAATATTTATGTAGGCGTGCAGACAACGCAGACACGAGATATAAGGGACTTTATGATGGAAATAAATTCGTACAAGAACATATTGGTATTTGCTGAAGTTGGCGAAGATAAGGTTTGTGACAACTCGCTCGAACTTTTGGGCGAGGCAAACAGATTGAAAAATATACGCAACAACGATAGCTTTGTTATTGCAGCATTGGTAGGTCATAATGTAAAGAAATATGCACCTACGCTTTTCGGTTATGGTGCCGACAAGGTTGTTGCCTTCGACAGCCCGATGCTTGAGGCTTACCGTTCCGATTTGTATGGTGAAGCATTGGCTGGAATCGTTAGGGCTTATCATCCCGAAATAGTGCTTGTAGGAGCTACTGCTCTTGGAAGCGAACTGGCACCGACCGTTGCCGCAAAGTTGCGTACTGGACTTGCAGCGCATTGTACTGCTCTCAAGATTCTTGATAACGGGCAGTTTACACAGGTTGTCCCCGCTTTTGGCGGTAAGGTTCTTGGTGACATTTACATCCCTAACCATCGCCCGCAGATTGCATCAATAAAGGCAGGCATTACCAAGAAGTTGGATTATGCGCCGAAAGATGGCATTGTGGAAGATTTTTCGTGCGAACTGAATGGCTTTGACAGGATGAAGGTTACAAAGGTCGAGAAGGAAACCGAAACCTGCAAGTCGCTTAATGAAGCCGATTGCATTGTGGTTGGCGGATTTGGCATAGGTTCGAAGGAAGAATGGGCGAAACTGGAAGAACTGGCAAGTCTTCTTGGTGGAGCAAACGGTTGCACTCGTCCTGTGCTTGATGCAGGCTGGGTAAGCAACGAGAAAGCTATGATTGGAACTAGCGGTGTTGCGGTTCGTCCGAAGGCATATCTTGGAATAGGCGTTTCTGGAGCAGCTCACCATACTTGCGGTATAAAGGATTCTGGTCTGATAATCAGCATAAATAAGGATGAGAATGCCCCGATTTTCGCTTGTTCCGACTATAAGGTTGTCGCCGACTACAAGAAAATTGTACCTGCATTGATAGAAGAACTGAAGGCAAGGAAAGGATAGTGAGGAAGGAAGTACTACCCTCCCACCCTAAAACCTCTACTCTGTGAGATAACATCAAAATTCAAAGGACTGCTTTATCGCGCCGATAGCGCGATAAGCATCGTCCTTTTATTTCACATTGACGGAAAATATTCTTCCGTCAATCTTTTCAAATTTCTCTTGGTTCGACTTGCGCATTTCGACCTTCCCATCGTTCCATACTGACGGCCAACCACCGATGATGTGACCTAAATACACAATCTTTATCGGATGCAGACCTTTTGCCAGAGCCACCGACTTGTCGTTGCGTGAAAAACGCTTC
>CACWOG010000140.1 GCA_902762455.1 uncultured Bacteroidia bacterium
TACTGGAACAGTACAAGAAACAATAAAACCAGCAACTACCTTACTTTCAATATCTTATCCAACAATACTTGCACCAGTTTTACATTTGATTCCACTGTACAGCTTGCAATATGCGGCGACATTATAACATTGTCGCACTGCGCAAGATAACGGAAATCGGGATTGTCTGCCATCTTGAAACCTTGTTTTCGAAGGCACACCTGCCGACCTATTGAAATGCAAGGAATCAATTACTGGGAAATTTTTGAAGAAGTTTATATAGGAGGACATTTATGCAAGAAAAAATCATTGAAATTCTAAAAAAGTACACTTTTGACGAGAAAGTATGGGAAAATTTCACCCCCGAAATGAACCTGAAAGACGACCTGAAGATTAATTCAGCCCGAGTTGTTGACATTGTCCTCGACCTTGAAGAATGCTTCGACATCGAAATCAGCGACGAAGACATCGAAAAGATGAAGACAGTAAAGGATGTGATTGAAACTGTTGAGAGAAAGAAGTAAATTATAACCATCCAATTAATTTATATTCAAGAATCCTTGCATATAAAAACGAAAAGGAAGTCCCTTCTGAAACTTCCCTTGTTAATTGCATTATCAACTTTACTTTATTTTAACCTCAACGGCACAAAAGTACTAGCATTACATAAAGTACGAAATAGGTAATTTTACGCAATTTTATAAGTTGATAAAATTTAGTCAAAATATCAATACAATACTAATAATCAAGAATTTAACTTAATTACCCTTTATCAGATTCTTCACATAATCCTCGAAGAACGGTCTTATCTCGACGATAGCTTTCTCAAGACGGGTCATTTCCTCGGCAAAAAACTTGTGGACAGTCTCCCAGCATTCCTGACGATATATGTCAACATTGTCAATCTGCTTGTACAGCGCACAGACAGGTTTTCCATTCTCAAGGACTAGCATTTCATCCCAAATCCAGCCTTCACCAAGATAGTTGTTTAGCACCAACTCACATTCGTGCAATTTACAGAACACATCAAAACGAATATCCTCGTTCTTGCACTCAACAGCCAGCATAACCCTTGCATACGAGCGATTTATGTCGAACTTCAACACCAAATCCTTAATGCCGGTATTGTAGGTCATCCATTTGCCATTTTTTCCAAGGTATGGACGCGAAAATTCGTCGAATTTTACCCAGAACTGCCGTCTTATCTGCGATGCCTCTGCCTTCGAATACATAGCTTATTTTTTCTTTAAGAAATCCATCCACTTGCGAATCTGCTCCTCCTTGGCATTGGGCGCAGGCTCATAAAACTTTGCATCTACAAGTTTGTCGGGCAGATATTGTTGTTCAACATAATGATTCTCAAAGTTATGCGCATACTTATAGTCGGCACCGTAATTCAATTTCTTCATCAATGCCGTTGGTGCGTTGCGTAAGTGCAATGGCACAGGCAAGTCGCCAGTTTCCTTGACCTTTGCAATGGCGGCATCAACAGCCAAGTATGCTGAGTTGCTCTTGGGACTTGTCGCCAGATAAACAGTTGCCTCCGCCAGCGGAATCCGTGCCTCAGGCATACCAATCTTGTCAATAGCGTCGAAACAAGCATTTGCAATCAGCATGGCATTCGGATTTGCAAGGCCAATATCCTCCGATGCCAAAATTATGAGCCTTCGTGCAATAAACTTAATGTCCTCACCACCTTCCAGCATTCTCGCAAGCCAGTAAATTGCAGCATCAGGGTCGGAACCGCGAACCGACTTGATAAATGCGGAAATTATGTCGTAATGCTGTTCGCCAGACTTGTCGTAGAAGGCCATATTTTCCTGCAGACGACTCAAAACCAAATCGTTTGTAATGACAATTTCCTTATCATCGCCACTGCATACAAGTTCAAGGATGTTGTACAGTTTTCGACCATCCCCTCCCGAAAAACGATACAAGGCCTCACGTTCCTCAACCTTAATGTTCAACTTCGAAAGTTCCACATCGGTTGTTATTGCCTTGTCTATCAATTTGTCAAGGTCGTGTTCGTCAAGATGCTTCAGCACATAAACCTGACAGCGCGACAACAATGGAGAAATTACCTCGAAAGAAGGATTTTCGGTTGTCGCACCTATAAGAGTTATCGTTCCATCTTCAACCGCACCAAGAAGCGAATCCTGCTGCGACTTGTTGAAACGATGTATTTCGTCAATGAAAAGTATCGGATTTCCCTTTGAGAAAAGATTTACCTTCTTGGCCTGCTCAATTACTTCGCGCACTTCCTTTACGCCGCTACTTACAGCACTTAGAGTTATAAAGTTGCGTTCTGTTATTTGGGAAATTACAGTTACAAGTGTTGTCTTGCCTACACCCGGAGGTCCCCACAAAATCATCGAAGGGATTCGTCCCGCCTCAATGGATTTCCGTAAAGGAGCATTCTTGCCAACAAGGTGCTGCTGACCTGCATAGTCATCAAAACTATGAGGTCGCATCCTTTCCGCCAATGGTTTAGAAGTCAGCATTATACAATAGATTAAACCTTTCCTTCGTGGATATGGCGCATTATATCCTTATCAATATCAGTGAACTCGATATGCCTGCGCGCCATAACCCTTGACATAACCTCAAATGCCGTATCAAGCTTATATTCAGTGAATCCAGACGCTCCTCCCCACGAGAAAGACGGGACATACTTGCTTGGAAATCCCGCACCGAAAATATTTGCAGAAACACCCACAACAGTACCAGTATTGAACATTGTGTTTATGCCACATTTCGAATGGTCACCGAAAACAAGCCCACAAAACTGCAAGCCTGTATTCTCAAATTTCTGCGTATCGTAATTCCACAACTTTACCTCGGCATAATTGTTCTTTAGGTTAGAATTGTTGGAATCTGCCCCAAAATTGCACCATTCTCCAACAACAGAATTGCCAAGAAAACCATCGTGAGCCTTGTTGGAATAGCCGAAGAAAACAACGTTGCTAAGCTCACCACCAACCTTGCACCACGGCCCGACAGTTGTATCACCGTACATCTTCGCACCCATCTTCAGTACTCCGTGTTCGCACAATGCAAACGGACCTCTGATGTTCGCACCTTCCATTACCTCGGCATTTGCACCTATATATATAGGACCATCATTGGTATTCAGCGTAGCGCATTCAATAGAACAGCCATCCTCCACAAACACCGGACATTTCCCGAACGAAATGTTTGTTGCACTCAGCGGTCTCGACTTGCGACCTGCAGTCAGCAACTCAAAATCCTTGTTTATTTCCATTCCGTTGAACGAGAAAATATCGGTCAATGATTTGAGCATAAACACTTTGCCCGAATATTCTACCTCGGATGCAGATGGTTCTGTCGGCTCTACACTTGCCAAGACAACACCATCCTTTGTTAGCATTCCTGTCTCCAACGACCTGATAGCCTTTGCAATATTGCAATCGGGAAGCAGAACAGAAGGTATTACAACACAATCAGAATCGTCAACGACCTCGTATTTAGCCTGCAAATAAGGCTCGGTACGAACATATACCTTTTCGCCGAGGTACTTTTCCCATTTCTCACGCAAAGTGAGTATTCCAATTCTAAAGTCGGCTATCGACCGCGTAAGCGACAACGGACGGAACCGCCCATGATAACCGCTATCTGATAAGATATACTTCATTCTACAAATAATCTACAACCTTTTCAAGGCGCATACCACGCGACCCCTTTACAAGAAACATCTTGCTCTTTTCGGGATTTGTTACAAAATACTTGTTCAAGTCATCAACCGAATCAAAGAACATATAGGGATAGTCATTAGCGAACATACCAAAGTTCTTTCCCACAAAATAGGCATTTGTGTAGCCGCTTTCGCGTATATATTCAAGTACAGCCTTGTGCTCCGCTTCGCTTTCCTTACCCAACTCGAGCATATCGCCAAGTATCAACGACTTGTAATCATCGCTAATTGAATTGTAACTGCTGATAGCAGCACGCATACTTGTTGGATTAGCGTTGTAGAGGTCAAGTATCAAGGTGTTGCGCGAAGTCTTGGTCATCTGCGAACGGTTGTTCTTCGGGAAATAGTCGGAAATAGCACCGTCTATTGCCGTCGGGTGAATGTCAAAATACGCACCTACAGTTATAGCAGCAAGAATGTTCTCAAAATTGTATGCACCTATAAGGTTCGACTTTGAAAATCCTGAAACAGAATCAGTTTCCCAAGTCACAGTAGTCTGGTAGGCATACTCGGAATATACGCCGCGGCAGAAACAATCCTTGCCTTTGCCATATCTTACGACTTTAAGCTTATCATGTCCCGACAAAACTTTCTTCAACAAATCATTGTCATCGTTAATGAAAACTGTTCCATCGTGTGCATCAAGGTAATCGTAAAGTTCGCCCTTAGTCTTCATCACGCCCTCAATCGAGCCGAAACCCTCAAGATGCGCCTTACCGACATTAGTGATTATTCCGTAGTTAGGCTCTGCAATCTTGCACAAGGTTGCGATTTCGCCAGGATGGTTAGCTCCCATTTCCACAACACCCATATCTACGGTGCGGTTCATCGAGAGCAGTGTCAAAGGCACACCTATATGATTATTCTTATTACCACTTGTGTATGATATTCTGAATTTCTTAGCAAGCACTGCCGAAACCAATTCCTTAGTCGTTGTCTTCCCGTTTGTTCCTGTAATTGCAAGTATCGGAATATTAAGTTTACGCCTATGGTAATTGGCAAGTTGCTGCAAAGTTTCCAATGTATCCTTTACAACGAAGACATTTTCTCTTCCACGATATCTTGCGTCGGAAACTACAGCAGCGGCACAACCTGCCTCAAACGCTGCATCAACAAACTGATTCCCATCAAAGTTATCTCCTTTTAATGCAAAAAATACAGAATTAGGAGTTATAACCCTACTATCCGTCGAAACCAGACGGCTTCTTTCAAATACCTTATAAATTTCCTCAATCATAAGTTTGTAAAATTAAATAGCCTCCCCACGGGGAGGCTATACATATCTTATCAAATTTTACTATTTACCTTTGGTCGGAGCACCAATTCTAATCATGGCGCATCTGAAACCAATATCGCAACGCGACTTGTTTTCATCCAAGAAACGTCTTGTTCCAGGAACCATCCAGTAAGCTCTGTCCTTCCAAGAACCGCCCTTGAATACCCTAGACCTATCGGTTACAAGCGATGTCATCTTTTCACCCTTGTTCAACTTCGGGTTTGCCGGGTTGAAATCGGCATTACCCCACTCGGCAGTACCATCCGAACCCCACTTACCCGACTTGTACATACCAGTTGTCTGGTTTATAAAAATCTGGTCAGGATATACAACGCTACCATCGGCGAGCTGAATCTTACCGTTATCAAGAATCATAGAACCATCGGGCATTACAACATTGCCTTCTGGAGTTCTTTCATGACCGGTCGGCAAAGTATAAGTACGGTCTTCCATATTGATTCTTACACCGCTTGGAAGTAATATTTCGTTACCGCCAATCAATGTTGAACCTGGGAACAAATCACCAATATAATCTGCAAGAGTATCAATATTCTGTTCTGTCAACATAACAGAATCCATAAATTCATTGTATTGCTTTACAGAGGATTGTGTCTTAAAACGTTCGTCCTTAACCCAGTATTCAGCAGCTTCACCAACAGAAACCAAAGATTCAAGGTCACCGTCAAGATAATTTCTATTATCTGAAGTAGTGTAGTTTTCTCTGTTGAAGCAAGATTCGTCGCGAACCGGTTTCTTAAGGATTTTACCAGTGTAGTCGAAATAGTTTTCTGCTTCAGGAGTAAGTTCCATATCGCCAGACCTTGGGTCAACAATTATCTGGTAGTCTTCAAATACGTTACCTCTGAAAGGTCTGAACTCGTCCATATCTTCGAATGTGAGGTCACGGTAAACGTCCATAACCCATTCGTTAACGTTA
>CACWOG010000141.1 GCA_902762455.1 uncultured Bacteroidia bacterium
AAACACACTTACAAGCGAGTCGTTGGCTGTATTGAACAGCCGTGTATCCACAAACACCGCCGCCGACGACGAACAGAATATCCGTCTGACCACTCACAATAACGATGCCAATGGCATCAACACATCAAAGCTTGATGCTCTCGAAGGTCAGGAATACAATTTTGAGGCTGACATCATCGACAATTTCCCTCCATATATGTATCCTACCGACGAAACACTTACTCTGAAAGTCGGTGCGCAGGTAATGTTCATTAAAAATGATTCGTCGCCCGCAAAGTTGTACTACAACGGCAAAATAGGCAAGATAACCGAAATCGATGATACAAAAATAATGGTTCTTTGCAAGGGCGACCTTTCTCCGATAGAGGTAAAAGAAGAAAAATGGGAAAACATTCAGTACGTCGTCAACAATGAAACAAAAGAGATTGAGCAGAACGTAATCGGCGAGTTCATACAATATCCATTGCGGCTTGCGTGGGCGATAACCGTTCATAAAAGTCAGGGACTTACGTTCGACCGTGCGATTATTGATGTGCATGCTGCTTTCGCGTTCGGACAGGTTTATGTTGCGTTGAGCCGTTGCAAGTCGCTGGAAGGGCTGACGCTGAAAACTCCTATTTCGTCACAGATGATAAAGTCAGACACTGAAGTGGTGACTTTTTGCGACAATGCACGGCAGAAGCAACCCGATGAACAGAGCCTCAACAAATACATAGTTTCGTATCAGCGCGATGTGTTGCTTAAAATATTCGATTTCAACTCGTTGCAAAGACAGCTGGCGGAAATACGCAAGGTGTATATGTCAAACTTCAACAGGTTTAATCCTGAATATTCGCAACGGTTGATCGATGTCGTGCAGCAGTTTGATTCGCAAATTTTTGATGTTAACAAGAAATTTGTCGTACAGTTGTGGAAGATATTTTCTGCTTCCCCCGATGTGCAACTAAAAGACGATGAGTTTTTGCAGCAGCGGCTTTGGAAAGCATCAGAGTATTATCACGGGAAGCTTGCCGAAATTATTGGCGAGCCGTTTTCGCAAATGTTGCTCGAGTCGGACAACAAGGAAATTGATGATGAGATGAAGTCGGCGTTGGAGGCTCTTGAGCTTGAATATTGTAAGAAACGTAACATCTTTGAAAAACTGCGAGAGGGATTTTCTACCGAAATGTATCTGAAGATAATTTCGATTACCGAGGACAAGTTTGTGCCAACTTTCAGCCGCAAGTCGCATTCTACATATTCGGTTCCGAAAACGAACAAGGAACTGTTCGGTGTTCTTAATGCTTGGCGAAAGTCGGTTGCCGATGAGTTTGATATGCCGGTTTACTATGTCTTGCCACAGAAGTCGTTGGTTGAAATAGTTGATAAATTGCCTCGAAATGCAAAGTCGCTGAGCAAGATAACTGGCATTGGCGTGAAGAAAGTCGCGGCCTATGGTAATGATATCCTGAATATTATAAACGACTATTGCAAGACAAATGGCATAGACGACGATGCAATATCGCCTGAACTTGAGAAATTGCCAGAGCCAAAGAAAGCAAAGAAGCCAAAGCCATCCAAGGGCGATAGTTTCAAAAAGTCGTTCGAAATGTTCAAGCAGGGTATGTCAGTGGCGGATATTGCAAAAGAACGTTCGCTTGTTGAATCGACTGTGTATTCACACCTTACAAGGTTCATAAAGACTGGCGAAATCCAGCCCGAGGAGTTGATTGGCAAGGAAAAATTTTCAGAAATTATGGATTTCCTTGAATCCCATAGTTTTTCTGGGAGTGTTTCTCCACTTTATGCAGAAGCCGAAGGCAAATATTCATACGAAGAATTAAGGGTCGGCTTGGCGTTTATGGAGAAAATGCAAGAAACTGAATGATTGCAAATAAAAAAGGGAAGCAAACTTCCCTTTTTTGTTTCCATTAGAACGGCAAATCGTCGTCGGCATTGCTGCCAGCATCTACGAAGTTCGGAACTTCGGTAGGCATTGGTGCTCCAGTTGGGGGAGGAGGTGTCGGCATTGACGAGAAACTGCCGGTCTGGTTTTGTGCCGATTCTACTTTCCATACGCGGAGGTCGGTGTACCAGTTATTGTTGTACTCGCGGCTTTCCGGCTCGAAAAATACATGTATTTCTTCGCCTTCTACAAGCGACGAAAGATTTACCTTGTCGCCCCATACCTGAAAGCATGCTTTCTTGGGGAACTGTCCGCTGGTGTATTCGATTACAAATGACTGTTTTTTCCAAGTTCCGTTTGCTCCTGTGCCAGTTATGGGTTCTAATACCTTTATCAATTTTCCTGAAATATCCATAGTCTTATTTTTTACACTGCGAAATTACATATAATTATTGTCTTTGCTCATTTTTTGAAGCGAATGTTATTAACAATTTTTAATGTTGTGCCTTCGCCCTTTTTGTGAATTCAATCAAGTTGTTGATACCTCTTATAAACTCGTCTTCTTCGCGGGCAATGTTGATTCTTATGTAGTTGTTCCATTCTTTGCCGAAATGTACGCCTGGAATTACCGCAGTTCTTACTTCATCGTATAGCGCAAGGCCAAAGCGCAGACTGTCGTTCCAAGGTTCTGGTAGCTTTGCCCAGATAAAGTAACCTCCATCGTTTTGCGGGCATACGAATCCTGCTTTTTGCAGCCTTTCGTTGCCAATGGCTAAATTGTGGAGAATCTTGTTTCGAAGTTCGGTAATGCAGGTGCGAGATTCGTCGGTGTTGAGGAATTCGGCAATGGCCTGTTGTTGTGGTGCTGCCGACGAGAGTCCGATGTAGTCGTGAATGTAGCTTATCTTGTCGAAATGGCTTTCGTCAAAAATGAAATAACCTACGCGCCAGCCAGTTATCGAAAATCTTTTTGAAAAACTATTGACGTAAAACACATTTGGAGAAATCCGTTCGATGGGATAGTAGGGCGGTTCGTTGTTGAAGTAAAGTTCGCAGTAAACCGAATCTATTATAAGGTATGAGCCGAATTCTTCGCAGAGGTCGATGAGGTAGTCGAGTTTTTCGCGGCTCAATGTTTTGCCGTAAGGATTTCCTGGAGATGCTACAAAAATTACGTTTATCTTGTTCTCAACAAAAAACTTGCGGAAATCTTCGTTGTCGAAGTATATTTCGGGATCGGTTGGGTAGGTGAAAAAGTTGTTCCCGAAAATCTGTGGCAGATGGATATACGATTCGTACGCTGGCGAAAAACTCATTGCATTGAAATCTTTGCCTTTGTTGCCTTGCAAGTAGGTGTATATCAAGGAAACAGCTTCGGTCGCTCCGCTCGATATGAATATTCTTGCCGTTGAAGGTCGGTTGCTGTATTTTGCGTCAAGGTGTTCGAGTAGTTTTTTGTTTCCGCAACCTGGAGCGTACTGGTGTATGTCCTTTTGCAGAATTTGTGAAAATATCTCAAGAAGTTTCTCTGGTGGCCGGAATCCGGGTATGCCTTGTGCTAGGTTTGTGCCGCCGTTTAATTTTACCATGTTGCTGAAATAGCTTATCAGTGAGCCTGTTATTTTGGGTAGCGGTGTGGAGGGTGATAGATAGTTCATGATGGTTTCAATGTTTTTAGTTTCTAAGTTTCTATGTTTCTGGGTTTCTAAGTTTCTGGGTTTCTGCGATGTGCTGAGTTTGTCGAAGTGTTGAGTCGTGGCATGCCGCGACATTTATGATTTATCTATTGTTTGTTTTTCGTTTCTTCGTATAGCCTTTTATATTTTTCGGCAAGTTCCTTTTTGCCACGGCGGTCGTACGATTTGCTTGCGTAGTCGTAGTACGACAGTTCCGCTTCGCTGATGTCTTTCTGCTGTGCGTTATATACACGGACGAGCTGGCGAGCCGCCTGTTCGTCGTAAATGTCGTAGTCAACAAGCGAGAGGACTATGTTTTCGGCTTCGTCGTAACGTTTTTGCAAGGTGTAAACAGTTGAAAGGAACATATATGCAAGACTGAATCGCGGGTTGTAGTCGATAATTTCCTTGCTGATGCGTTCTGCTTCATCGTTGTTGCCTGTAATGTTGTGGTAATAAGCATTATAGTAGTTGCCAACATCGTCGCGAGGAGCAATTTCGAGGAAACGGTCAATCCATTTTTTCATTGCGTCCTTGTTGTTTATGCGCAGGTTGGCATCGATGAGGTTTATCATTGCCGATTCGTTGGTAGGGTCGTTGTAAACTGCCGTTTCGAGCAGTTCTATGGCGTGCTGTACGTCATTGTTTGCAAGGTATCCGCGTCCGTAGAGGTCGCAGGTGTCGGTGCGTTGAAGCACAAGGCAAATCGGAACATTGTCGATGCTTATTGTGTCAACGGTGTTTTTTGGGGGAAAATACTGGCTTGTAAGTATTTCTGGCTCAATTCCTGTGACGGGGAAGATGGCGTAGTCCCAGATGTGGTTTGCACGTTCCGCCCAGCGCGTTTCAACGATGGAAACTTCGTACTTGTACTTGCCAAAATAATGCTTTCCTGCTTTCTCGCTTCGTGCTGCAACAAAAAGTTGGTCGCCAGACAGGTTGTACTTGCCGTTGTCGATTATCCATTGTGCGGCTTCAAGGTTGCTTACACCATAGTTTTCAAGTTCGTAGCGACCGAAAGCATGGTTTAATCCGCCAGTAAATTCGTTGTAGTAGATATGGCTGTACGGATGGCTACGGAAAATATGTACCGCCGGCATTATCATCAGCAGTAGGGGTATTGCGATGCCAGCAATCTGTGTGGCTTTGCTGCGCGACGATTCGGCAAGCATATCGAAGCCAATGGCCGCAACTATGTATAGCGGGATTTCGGCGTAAAGCAGGTGCTGCCAGATGCCGTTTGTGTCGGATTTCAGTGAGAAAATCAGGATTGAAACTGCTGAAAAGCAAACAAGCGTGATTATTTCTGTGCGGTTGGACTTTTTTACAAAGCACAAGCCGAGGGCTAGAAGCATTCCGACAAATACTGCGGCAGGAATTGTCATCACAAGCATTTTGGTGTTGTAGTACCACGGCAGAAGGTCGGTCCATACAAGTTTGCCTTCGAAGAGGATTCTTGTTGGTGAGTTAGGTGAGAACGAGTTGAGCCATTCGCCAATTCCTTGGGGTATAAGCAGTATGACAATTCCGAAAATCACGGCTAACGAGCCTACTGCAAATATTGGATAGCGTATAGCAGCCTTCTTGATTTCATTGTGTTTGCGTTGTGCGACAAGTCCGATAATGCAAAGGATTAGTGCAATTGCTACAATTAGCGAGCAGTCGGGATTTGCCGTGATGCACAGGGCTGACGACAGTGCAAAAAATACAGCATCAACGATTTTGGGTTTGGGGAAATGGTCGGCAAGGCGTTTTACGAAAAATAAAGATGCTGCGAAAGTTGCAAAAACGGGAATGTCGTCGAGGTTGAACATCGAATGTCCGAAAATTACTGGCGAAAGTCCGAGTAACAGCATTGTGAAGCTTGCCGTGCGCCAGTTGCGACAGCGTTTTGCAAGCAGTGCGGCGAAAAGTATTCCAACAAAGCCGAATATTGCGTTAGTGGTATGGCGTACACTGCGGATTTCAAGTTTTGCAAATACATCTGACAGCGTGACTGTGAGCGCGTTGAACCATCCGCTATACATCGGTCGGGTGTTTTCGAGTATGCTGGTGTCGCTGCCGAAACTTTTGTAGTAGCGGTCGAGCTGGATGGCGTTGTTTATCTGGTATTCGTCTTCGGCGGTGCTGCTACCGTAGTCGCTGACGAGCGAAAACATTGTCGCTGCAATTGCTATTGCAATGATTATGAATATTATCCGATGGAATTTTTCGTTCATTTCGTATGTGTTTCAAAAGTGGTGCAAAGATAGAATTAATTTACGATTTAGGATTTACGAATGTAGATTATGCAATTTAATTTGGCTCTAG
>CACWOG010000142.1 GCA_902762455.1 uncultured Bacteroidia bacterium
TATCGTGACCAGCATCGTCAGAGACGAGGATAGTTTTTATCGATATATCGCCTACCTGCTTGGAGACGATTCCATACTTTCCCTTTGCAAAGCGGTCGAGGAAATCCCAATGTTCCACAGGAATTGCGCCCTCGCCAAAACTTACAATGTTCTTTTTGTCCTCGAGAGGCAAAAAGTCGAAGTAATGCCAAAAACTTTCGGGCTTTCCCTTGTAAAGTTCGGGAAGTTTCGAGTAATCGGCATCGTATTTCACTTCTACGTGATTACTACCACATTTTGGGCAAAGCTGGTCATTTTCAAACCATTCTGCGAAATTATTTATTACAGCGCCACATTTTTTGCAAACAAGATTATATTTCATTTTCTTAACACATTTAAAGCAGGAAAAGCATTCGAATAACGAACACTTTTCCCAATATTTTAATTTCAAATCCACCATTTACAGTCATTCCGCAAAACTGAACGAACAGGTACAGGAACGAGCCTTGTGAGTTCGTTTATGCGGAACTGAAAGTCGCGACACGAAGATAGCAATCTCCCATTAGTACACAATGGAGATTTCGGATAGCCGTCTTCACACAGCTCACAATTCCGTATCGCTGGTTCAGTCTGGCTTCCGAAATGACGTCCATAGGGAAAAGCACTCATAACAAATTAAACATTCATCAAGATTTACCTAGTGAAATTCAGCATCGGAGCAGGATCATCGTACTTTCCACTTGCCAACTTTTCCTTAATCTCCTTGAATGCATTCAGAGTATAGTCAACATCTTCGATGCTGTGAGATGCTGTTGGAATAATACGGAAAATAATCATTCCGACAGGAATAACAGGATAAGTTACGATAGAACAGAAAATCCTGTAATTTTCACGCAGGTCGTATGCCATGTTTGCAGCCTGGTTTACACCGCCCATAATATGAACCGGAGTTACACAAGCCTCTGCTGGACCGATTGTGAAACCGAGGTTGCGGAAGCCTTCCTGCAAACGACGGGTAACTGTCCACAATTTCTTACGAAGTTCGTCACCCTCGGCACTGCGAATAATTTCAAGACGCTTCAGGCAACCTTCGACTATTGGCATCGGGAGTGCCTTTGCGTAAATCTGCGAACGCATGTTGTAGCGAAGGAAGTCGATGATGTACTTCTTTGATGCAACAAAACCACCGATGCAAGCCATCGACTTTGCGTATGCACCTATATATATATCAATGTCGTCCATTACATTGAAGTGCTCAGATGTGCCGCGTCCGTGTTCGCCCATAACGCCAAAACCGTGAGCATCGTCAATCAAAATGCGGAAATTGTATTTCTTCTTCAAAGCTACAATCTGGTCGAGAATACCAAGAGCGCCGGTCATACCGTAAACGCCTTCGGTAATAAGCAATACGCCACCACCCTGTTCGTCGGCGATTTTGCATGCAACCTGCAACTTCTTTTCGCAGCTTTCGATATCGTTGTGCTTGTAGGAGAACGACTTACCAATGTGCAAGCGCTTTCCATCGAGCAGACATGCATGAGCCTCAGCGTCGAAAACTATCACATCGTGACGAGTCATAAGGCTGTCGATAACAGAAACTATACCTTGGTAACCAAAGTTCATCTGGAAAGCAGCTTCCTTCTTTTCGAAGTCGGCGAGTTCGCGTTCCAACTGTTCGTGCAAAGCAGTGTGACCAGTAAGCATACGGCTTCCCATAGGATAAGCCAAACCCCACTTAGCAGCGCCATCGGCATCAGCCTTGCGAACTGCAGGATGATTTGCCAGACCCAGATAGTTGTTCAAACTCCAGCACAAAACTTCCTTGCCCTGAAATTTCATGTGAGGACCTATTTCGCCTTCCAACTTTGGAAATGTGTAATATCCTTCAAACTTTTCCCTGTACTGTCCGAGCGGACCGCCCGATGACTCGTGAATTCTTTCAAATATGTCTTTCATAAACAATCAGTTGGGTTCATTAATTCAATAAAAAAACATCTTGCCTTTCTTCAAACAAAGAACCCGATTCTGTCTGAAAAAAGTCGTGCAAAGTTAATCCTTTTTTTTCGTAACCGTATTTTCTACAAGTTAATTTTATCTAAATGCAAGGTTACGACATTTTATTTCGCATACTATACATATCTTTGCAAAAAAAAGATGAAGGATTTTGCCGCCATAGATTTCGAGACTGCCAACGGCGAGCGTAGCAGCGTTTGCAGCGTAGGATTGGTAATTGTACGCAATGGGGAGATTTGCGATTCGTTCTACAGTCTCATAAAGCCGGAGCCGAACTATTATTCATGGTTTTGCCAGCGCGTTCACGGACTAGGGCACGAAAACACCGACAATGCTCCTATTTTCCCCGAAGTGTGGAAACAAATAGAACCGAAAATTGAAGGTCTTACGCTTGTCGCCCACAACAGTCCTTTCGACGAAGGCTGCCTGAAAGCCGTTTTCCAAACCTATTGCATGACATACCCCGACTACGAATTCAAATGCACATGTCAAGCCGCCAGAAGATTCTTCGGGCACAAACTATCAAACCATCAACTGCACACCGTTTCGGAAGCCTGCGGATATATCCTTGAAAACCACCACCACGCCCTTGCCGATGCCGAAGCCTGCGCTGCGATAGCAATGAAGATACTATAAAGGCTTGAAGGCGAAAAGGCGAAAAGACCAATAGGCGAAAAGACCAATAGGCCAATAGGAAAACAATTAGGCATAAATCTAATTTAAGTATCAATAACTACAGATTCTGCACAGTCATCTCGCCTTCCTTCACACGGAACTTGAATTCAGCCGAGTTCTTTGCCGAATGGCTATGCTGGTCGCGGAAAACAATGCGGTAATAGCCAGGCTGCAAGCGCAATTTGTAGTGAGTCTTGTCTGGAGAAAATTCGTAAATGTCGGTCAACTTGTCGCCTTCCTGATGCAACAAAGTACCGAAAGCAGGACTGCGGAAGTTTATTATCACGGTTCCGGGCTGGGCAATGTCAATCTTGCGAAGCTTACTTTGGTCGATGCGCACGGCATTTACGTATGTGCGAGGCATAGTCAGAATCTCCAAATCGTACTGACCGACAATGAGTTTCTGCTTCTTGTCGGCATAGATGGTATGAATCGTGTGCGGCAGACCTGTTTCGCGGATTATGCACTTTATGTCGGCATTTGCAGGGTCTTCGCCCTTAATGTCCACTAGCAAGGTTCCCTGCGGTGCAGGAACATCAATTATGTTCAACTTGCCTTCCTCGATTGTTATGCCGTCCTTATAGACAGGCGGAACGGTATGCACCTTCAACTTGTACTGCGAAAGCACATCTAGATAAATCGTATCAGGCTGACCATCAGCATTCATCGTATGCATATAGGTGTAGCGAACATCACCCGACTGCATATCGTGGAACGACATTGCCACATTGGTTTCGGTTGGCTTGCCATTCGAATCGAGCAAGTTTACACGCACCGCCGTCAACGAGGTAACCTCCGAAACAATGGTCTTTATCGCCTGACGAAACTGCCCAGCATTTCCTGCATCGAAATAGTTGCCCATACAGGCAAGCATATCGGCCTGCTTGACATCAATGTTGATACCTATAATGTAAGGTTTCAGCACAACGCCTTTTTTCTGCAAGGCAGCACTAACCTCGCAGGGGTCGCCGTTGCACATTTCGATGCCGTCGGTAATGAGGATTATAATATTGCGGCTGTCGTTGCCTTCGGGGAAATCGCCCTCGCTTTGTCCGAGCGAATATGCAATCGGCGTTGTTCCCTTGGGCGTTATCGACATAAGCTTGTCGCGGATGATTCCGATTGTGCGCTCTCCGAACGACACTTCAAGCTTTGAATCGTGACAATCCTGCGGTGGTACAGGGCTCTGATGACCGTAAACGCGCAAAGCCAACTCGAGAGGATGTTTTTTCTGAGCCCTTTCGAGCGAATCGAGCAGTTCGAACATCAGTTCGCGAGCCTTCACAAACTTCTGCGTCCCCTCCCACTTGTCGGACATGCTCATCGATGCATCAAAGATGAAAAGTATGCGAGTTAGCGGAGGTTCAGGTTCTTCGACTATGGGTTTTCGTGTCTGCGAAAATGCAAGCATTGAAACCAAAACGGACAATATGACGAGGACTATCTTCTTCATGACAATATATTTACTGCAAATATAATGCAAAAGAGCAATATACACAAAAAAAAGCAGCCGACTTTTGCCGACTGCTGCAAATAATAATTATAATTCGTACTTCGTAAATCTCTTTAGTTCTTGGACTGGCAAACAGCGCGAACAGACAGCCCACAATAGCGGGTGTAGTTGGACATGTAGAAATAGCCAGAATCGAAAACAAGGATATACGCGTTACCATAAAAGTCCAGAAAGACCGAACTCGACCAGTAGAAGCCGATGGAACCAGCACTGAGGAGACTATCACCGTAGCGGCGGCCAGCAGCGGGCAGGAAGATAGAGTTGCCATTTGGTCCGGTGAACAAGCGTCCGTTTACTCCGCTCTGGGTTGTCCATGTTACGGTGCAGTTTGTTTGCAACTCATTCAGTTCATCGTAGGTCGGCATTCGCCAGCCTGCCCCCCAATTTGCAGTTGCGGCATCGTCGATTGCTTCTAGAGTTGTCAAATCGTCTCTCCACGTATATTTTGGATTGCCATCAGAATATCTATAGGTACTATCAGTGTAAATGACATTTGTTGTTATTTCTCCCCAAGCATAGTAGTTGCCGTAGTCTGCAGGTGTGCTTGCTCCCACATTACAAGTTGCCCAAAGTGTGCCACTCGGCAAGCCGAGGTCAACATATCCGTATCCGTCGGTATAGCCCGTTGGATCGCTGTAATCAGGCGGTAGGGGTGTAAATGTCATAACATCACCGTATGCTGTACCTGCCGTATTGGTTCCGTATGCCTTATAATAATAGGTGGTACCTGTTGTAAGACCTGTGAATTCATAAGAAAACTCGTTGTCTGTTATATTTGCTATAACATTCTGCGAAAGGTTATCTTCACTTGTACCGTAATAAAATCCACAAGCAATGATAGAAGAACCTCCTGTTCCTGTTATTCGTCCATGCAATATAGCCGACAAATTTGTAACGCTACTGGCAACAAGAGTTTCTACTTGTGGCAAACTACGAGTAAAATGCAAAGTCACACACTGGTTTTCAGTCAACGACTGCTCTACGGTATCACTGATTACAATATCTCCATCAATGGTAGCATACCCAACATATTGCATATCGTCGCCCAATTCAAATTCATTAGTTGTTTCGAATTTTCGTACAATACCCTTTCCTAATCCAGAGTATTTTATGCTGCAACCACAGCCGCTTCCAACATTCACCATCCTTATGGAATACGAACGGCTTCCTATAATTGCATTCAGTATATATGTCTGCGGATTTGCAGCCGATATATCAAATACATGCACACCCTCGTTTAGCGAACCTGTGTATTCAGCACACACAAGACCTGCCACATCAAGCAATTGCATACGAACATCTTCACGTTGCAACAACGCAAGTTCTACACGGGTTTCACAATCGAACGGATTGGGGACATTCTGCTCCAACCCCACTGTGGTCACAATGTTTAAATCGTTGCTGACTGTACCACCTACCACTATTATGGTGTCAGGATACACGATTGTCTCAGTCCAGTTTTTTGTAACATTGGTAACAACAACACTATCCATAGGACAATATTCAGAATTGTTCAACTGTCCTATAAAACTAAGAGTGATTCCCTGCGAAAATGCTCCCAAGCAAAGGAAAACCACAAGAACAAATAAAAAAAGTTTTCTCATATTATTTTTATTTAGTTACTAATTAAAAGAACGTCATTGTATAGAATTCAAAAAAGAGTATTGA
>CACWOG010000143.1 GCA_902762455.1 uncultured Bacteroidia bacterium
CCCGTCAGAGTATCAATCGAAATCGAAGTTCCAAAAATGTATATTTTTTCCAAATCGGTGGAATACATATAGGTAGTAACGCCTTCGCTACCGCCCTCGTCCAAAATCGTGCGAGAAAAAGGAAATCCGCTTATATAACTTCCATCGGGACGCATTGCGTGGATAGCGGCGTCCGATTCTCGCTGCGTAAACATATAGAAATCAAAATCTTCGCCAAGTCCGCCAACCGTAGGTGCTGTATATGTCCACGCATTATTTGCCGTTGACAAAGGCCATCCTTCGGTAAACTGACCATTCGTTTCGAGCGAATAGAAAATCGGTGCATCGCCGTGGCTTGCACCTACGATGACCGTCTTTTCGTTGGTATGGCAAATCAGCGGCGACTGGTACGAAAACTTGACATTATCGTCCTGTACAGGAAAACCGTCGAGCACATTGCCGTTGAGGTCGAAAGCATAAATTGCAGCCGTGGTATTCAGCACTATAAGGCTGTCAACCATCCGCCCCGACTTGCTATCGTAGCCAACCGATGGCGTAACAGCAAACCGTCCAGTTACATTCTTCGGGAAACCGCTACGCACAGAGCCATCGGGTTCATAGACATACAATTTGCTCTGCGACGAACCGAACTTTGCTACAATAATTTCCATCTGCCTGTCACCATCGAAGTCGGCAACGACAGGACTACCAATTATAATTTGCGTACTTGCATACGATTTAGGAAATCCGTCGCGTATGTTGCCATTCTTGTCGAAAATATAGAAGTATGATGTGCTAGTTCCTGCCGGTGCTCGCGTGTACATCAGGATTTCCAAGTTGCCATCGTTGTCGATGTCGGCACACGAAGGCGGATAGTATGCAATGCCTTGCAAATCGACACGCCAAAGGCAAGTTCCATCGCCCTTGTATGCATAAATTGCAGTGTCGGCACCAAAAATAATCTCGTCGGAGCCATTGCCGTCCAAATCGGCTAGACACAAGCCACGGGCATTCATATAGTACTCATCCTTCGAAAATGCCTTAGGCCAGCCAGCCATCTGCTGCGAACGCGACTTTTCGGCAACGACAGAAATGTCTCTCGATTTCAAAAGCACAGATTCGCCCGCACCAGTACACACTGCATTATACATCTGTGCATTGGCAAAAACCGACATACCCCAAATCAAAACGAACAGCAAAAAATGTTTCATATCATCGAAATTAGTTAAATACAAGGCACATACAAGTCCTTCTTAGGATTTACGCACAACACAGGAATTCCTTTCTCGTTGGCAATAATCTTGGCCTCAGGGAAACCGAAAATCTTATGCCACAGCCGTTCCTCCTTGGTGGTTGTGATGACAATCAGCTTGCACTCGTTGTTTGATGCATAATCAACTGCCTGCTGGTCGATGCTCTTGCGTTCGCCAAGCACTATACGATTGTAAACCAACTCGTAACGGTCGAAAAACTTGGTACAGAACTGCAGGTTGTTTGCCAATCGTGCATCGTCGGTTTTCTTGTGAACAATGTCGATAACCTGCTCAAGATGCTTTGCAAAATAAGTCACCCAGCCGGTCTTTTCCTTCATTTCCTTGGCGACATCCATCGGAAGCACAATCTTGTTGCCATAACTTGGGAAGGGCGTATTCTTCTGGATTACAAAATAGGGAATTCGCGCCTTGCGGATAATCTTAACAGCCGAAGTCCCGGAGAGGAACTGCAAATCGTCCTTGCCGTGAGTGCCAAGTACAATCAGGTAAGCATCGATGCGCTCGGCCGTAGAATTTATTATCGTGCAGGTACAGCCTTCCTCGACATAATATTCAGCCTTGATGCCATGTTCCTTCTGTATATTGTCGCAATAGTCGGCAAGCGCCTCCTTGGCATCCTGTTCGGCAGTATTTTTCGGAAAATAAGTGTATGTATTTTCGTTAATCACATGAAGCAAAAGCAGTTCCATCTTGAACTTCTCGGCGAAATACACGCCCCACTGCACACTTCGTTCACCTACCGCCGTAAAATCGGTATAAACCAAAATCTTCCTAACTTGCTGTTGTTCTTCCATATCAAATCAGTAACCGACTGCGAAGATAAATGTTTTTTAGGTACGGAAGACAAGGCGGGAGCAAAAGTTGTTAACATATAAAACAAAAAACATTATTATCAATGCTATCCTTTAATAAAATTGAGTATTTTTGCAGTATTCATAATGTATAATAACATTCTTATAAACTAATGATAACCAAACAAGCCCTAGGCAACCTACTTTTCGGCATGGCCGACATTCTTCGCGACAAAGTTGAGGATTACAAGTCGTACATACTTTCACTGCTGTTCTTTAAACGTCTTTCCGACAATTACCTATGGGAAATTGAGAATGGGAAGGAACAGTTCTCGATTGATTATGCACGAGAACCTTCTCCCCGCGAACTGGAAGTTATCACAAAGAAAAGACACGATTTTACCATTCCCAAAGGCTGCTTCTGGGAAGATGTCAGGCTTGCCCCTATCGACAAGAAAAACGAAAAGCTCGATGCCGCCGTTACTGCCATTGCAGAACAGAACATCGACAAGAACGGCAAATATTTCCTAAAAGGCATTATCAACACTGTGCGTTGGAACGAGCCTGCACCCAACGGTTCGGGCGGAAAGAAACTAGACCCCGAAGTGCTGACAAATCTCATCAACTACCTAAGTGCCGTGGATTTGAGCAACAAGAATGTTACTGTAGATGTACTTGGCGATGCATACGAATACCTGATAAAACGGTTTGCCGACGAAAACAAGGGCGGCACCATGGCTGGACAATTCTACACGCCGCAGGAAGTTGTAGATATTGTTGTTCGCTATCTGAAACCGCAGAAAGGCGATACCATTTACGACCCTACCTGTGGTTCGGGCGGCTTCCTGCTGAATGCGGCAAAATATGCCCGCGCTGAATACGACATGCAGAAAAGTATCCGTCTTTTCGGTCAGGAACTGGTATGGAACACATGGGCAATATGCAACATAAACATGATTCTGCACGGCTTTGATGCCCGTATCGAACAAGGCGATACCATCCGCAACCCTAAGTTCAAGGACGAGGAAAACGAACTTGAACTCCGTACCTTCGACAAGGTGATGGCAAATTTCCCGTTTTCGGCCGAAAACTGGGCACAGAACGGCGAACCCAAGAAAGACAAGAAAGGCAATACCGTCAACAAAAAGGACGGAACACCGCAAATTGAATACAAAAAGGAGTTTGTTGACCCGTACAACCGCCTTGTATATGGTGTTCCGCCTTACAGCAACGGTGATTTTGCCTTCCTTCAGCACATAATTGCTTCGCTCAACGACAAGGGCAAGGCCGGCGTGGTATGTCCGCAGGGTGTCTTGTTCCGCGGTCAGCCCGAGAAGACCGAAGAGGAAGACGGACAGAACCGCAAGGCCGATGTTGAATACACTATTCGCCGCGGATTCCTGCAGGGCGTTGATTTCAGGCAGCATATCAACATCATAGATGCAATTGTGGTTTTGCCGAGCAACTTGTTTTACGGGACAACCATCCCCGGCGCAATCATTTTCTTCGACAAGAACAAGCCCGAGGAACGCAAAAACAAGGTGCTGATGGTATATGCAGCCAAGAAAGGCTGGTATCGCGAGGATGCCAACATGAGCGTTCTGGAACCACACGATGTGCTGCGCATCTCGACAATGCTCGAAAGCTGGGGCGACATCGAAAAAGCCAAGGAATGGATATGCTCGCAGAAACGCCGCCTTCATGTAGATATTCAGGAGGAACTCGACTTCCAATTGTCTGAAATCGAAAAGGATACGGCTGAAGACATAAACAGGGCAAGGACAAGACTGGAGAAAGCACAGGAGAACATAAACGACAAGCAGTCTAAGGGCAAGAAGCCGACAGCCAGCGAAAACAAGGCAGTGGAAACGGCACAAAAAGCATTGAACAAACTGCTTGCCGACAAATCGGCACGCGAAACAGCCGCCAAGGAGAAAGCCGAAAAGCAATACATTGCCATTGACGACGTGGAAGTGGAACTGATGCAGATGTTTGCCGACCCCGAACTGCGCAAGCGCTATTTCTCTATCGTTGACATGGACGAAATCGAGGAAAACGAGTTCAACCTCAACATTCCGCGCTATGTGGACACCTTCGAGCCCGAAGAGCAGATTGACCTGAAGGAAGCCATTGCCGATTTTCAGAAGGCTATGCAGACCGAATCGGAAACGGAAAAGGAACTGGAGAAACTGCTGAAATCAATTAACAATTGACAATTAACAATTGACAATGTACAATTGACGATGGAAAAATTAGACATACATACTTTGCAGCGCCAAAAAGAAGGACAATTATTCGACCGCAAAAGCTTTCGGATTGATGCGAAATCGCTGGCTGTGATACTTGTTGCCTTTGCCAATGCCGATGGCGGCGATGTGGTGATAGGCATCGAGGATGATGGTAGGATTACTGGAGTCAACGGCAACCAGGACCATTTGAATGAATTGCTGCGTGCGCCTTTCGACTTTTGCGTTCCTTCGGTGAAAGTTGATGTGCGTTTTGTCGATTGCACAGATGACAAAGGTATTGCAAACCGACTTTTAATAATGCATGTCGAACCAAGTATGCAGGTGCATGCCAACCAAGCCGACGACGCATACTACCGCGTTGGCGACAAGTCGAAAAAGCTGAACTTTGAAATGCGCATGCAGTTGTTCTATGCCAAGGGGGGACGCTATTACGAGGACGAACCCGTGTATGGTGCAACGATTGACGACATTGACCTTGATTTTGTAACAGAATATTGCCGAAAGATAGGTTACGACAAGGATGCAGAGACCTACCTGCGCACCAACAAAGGCTATGTAACAACGGTAAATGGCGCTGATAAAGTCTCCGGAGCGGCAATTTTGCTGTTTGGCAAGGATCCGCAGAAATTTTTCCAGCGGGCACGTATCCGCATAGTGCGCTACGATGGCGACGAAGAGCGTTTTGGACGAGAAATGAATGTGATAAAAGATGTATCGTTCGAGGGGCGAATCTTGGATATGACGCAAAAGGCCATTGATTTTGTGGAAACCCAGATTAAGGAATACACCTTCTTGGGCGAAGATGCCCGTTTCGTAACTATACCCCAATATCCATCGTTCTGCTGGACAGAGCTGATTGTAAACGCTGTCGCCCACCGCGACTACAGCATTTTGGGAACCGACATCATGGTAAAAATATTCGACCACCATTATGAAGTTGAAAGTCCGGGCATATTGCCAGGCATGGTACGTATCGACAACATACGCCAGATGCATTTTTCGCGCAATCCAAAGATTGTACAGTTCATGCAGCAGTACAAGCTGGTGAAGGAGTTTGGCGAAGGTGTTGACCGTATGTTCCGCGAAATGACCGAGGCTGGAAATCCGGCACCAATATATAAGCAGGTGGACTTTATGGTGAAGGTCAGACTTAATTCTGCGTTACGTGAAGACAATGGAAACCATATAAAAAATTATAAGGCTGAAGGTTCACATACAGGTTCACATACAAGTTCACATACAGGTTCACATACAAGTTCACATACAGGTTCACAAACAACATACAGCAGAATACTTAACACTCTAATAGACAACCCACTAATAACAAGAAAAAATATTGCCATCGAAACAGGCATTTCGGAAAGGATGGTTGCCAAATACTTAAAAGAATTTCAAGAAACAGGCATTGTAAAACGACATGGCGGAAAATTTGGCGGATATTGGGAAGTGCTTGAAGATAAACCAAATAAAGAAAAAGACTCTGACATAAAAAAACTTACGGAGCCACAAAAAAGCAAGAGAAAAACAGTAAACAGCACTGCACAAACAGGATAAACAGGCGATAAGTTCACAAACAAGCGATAAACAGGCGATAAATCCACAAACAGGCGATAAAACAAGCGACAAACAAGCGATAAATTTAAAAACAGGCGATAAAGCAAGCGATAAATCTGTCAGCAAACAGGCGATAATATTGGAATATTTGTCAAAGAATCCTGATGTTACAACTAATCAAATGTCTGTGGTTCTAAAAATCAGCCTGTCGAGAACACGTTATTATCTCAATTCTATGGTAAAATCTGGGCTTATAGTTGCATCCGGCGCCAACAAGAACAGAACATATAGAATTAGCAATGAACAATTGACAATTAACAATGTACAATGAAGGAAAGACAGACTAAAATAGGAACGATTTGTGGAGATTTCGATACATTTCAGTTGAAATCTGTGCTTGTGAAGAATGACGCTGGCGATTGGGGTTCTGAACCAGACAAAGATGCTGTAGGTGTTATTCGAAGCACAAACTTCAATAATGATGGTAAACTAGATTTGTCTGACATTGCTTATCGTACCCTGTCCAAACGAAAGTTTGATGAAAAAAAATTATATGCTTCAGATATATTGATTGAGCGTAGCGGTGGTAGCGAAACTCAACCTGTTGGGAGAGTTGGGTTTATAACAGACGAAATGGCTAAAACCGATTATGCCTTTGCCAATTTTATCCAAAGAATAAGTTTGAACAATGATGTAGATGCCAAGTTCACTTATTATTGTCTTCAACAGATGTACGAAATGGGCATTACGGCAGGAATGCAATCACAAACGACTGGCATTAGAAATTTGGACTGGAAGCAATATATAAAAGCGAATCTTCCCAAGCCCACTCTATCCGAACAATCTGCCATAGCCGCCATTCTTTCGAAGGTTGACGAGGCGATAGAATCTGTGCAAGCCTGCATATCCGCCGCCGAGCAACTGAAAAAGAGCCTGATGCAGAACCTCCTCACCGGCCGTATGAAACCCGATGGCACCCTCCGCAAAGATGATGAGTTTTATGTGGATGAGAAGTTCGGAAAAGTGCCGAAGGGATGGGAAATTGAAAAATTTGGCAAGAGAGTGGTTTTACTATATGGAAAATCGCAAAAAGAAGTTGTTTCTGAAGCAGGAACAATACCAGTTTATGGTACTGGTGGCATAATTGAATATGCCACAAAAGCATTATGTAATCATAAATCAATATTAGTAGGCCGAAAAGGAACTATTGACAAACCATATTTTATTGACGAACCATTTTGGGCTGTTGATACGACTTATTATGTTGACACATTTATCAATGGCAACATGAAATACCTTTACTACATATTGTTAAGAATGAACTTAGGAAATCTAAATGAGGCGACTGGTGTTCCTAGTGTTACACGAAGAACCATAAACAGACAAAAAGTTGTTATCCCGCCATTAGACGAGCAAAATAGCATTGTTAATGTGATTGAAAAGATTGAAAGGCAAATAGATAAAAAACAATCAAAGATTGCCACACTTGAGCAGTTAAAGAAGTCGCTGATGCAGAATTTGTTGACGGGGAAAGTAAGAGTAAAATAAAGATAACAAACGAAAAAGGACAATAAGATGAATAGCGGTTTTATTAAAGCTACAGGAATCTGGTATAAAAATGAGATAAATACCATAAAAAAAGCAGAAACGCAATTACAGCCTATATATGAGGCCTTTATGAATGCATGGGAAGCAATCCTTGATCGCTTTAGTAAAGAGCATTTTGAACTTGGCGAAATAGAGGTAAAATTACACTGCACAAAAAATCTTTTTTCTAACGATTCCAACATTTCTGATATTAATGAAATAGTTATTAGTGACAATGGTATTGGTCTTGATGACAATAGTTATAAACGACTTGTAAATCTAAGGGATGACACAAAGAAACATTCAAATTTTGGAACAGGCAGAATCCAATTTATTCATTTTTTTGACCATACAACAATTGATAGCATATATAAAAGTGGTAATCTATTCAAAAAAAGGAAAGTTACACTGTCAAAAAATGAGGCGTTTTTAAAAGAGAATGCCATTATGAGATTGGACGAAGAAGACAATTCAAATGAAACGAATTTAAGAACAGAAGTTTCTTTTACGAACCCTTTGGATGAGAAAGACAAAAGTTTTTACTCGTCGTTGACGGTACAAGACTTAAAGGACGAAATCATAAAACACTTTTTGGCACTCTTCTGCGAATATAAGGGCAAAATGCCTAAAATTCATATCTCATTGACAGAAAATACCGTATTAAAAGACGAAACAAATATTTTCCCATCTGATATTCCAAATCCAGATAAAGAAGAAGAACTGAAAATTGATTATAGCAAGTTAAACGAAAAAAACAAGATAGTTTCTGCAGGTCGGCAAGAAAAATTTCAATTAACGGCTTTCAAGCGTCCAAGTTCAGAAATCAAACAGAATGCTATCTATTTGGTAAGTAAAGGCGCTACAGGTGTTTCTTTTGACATAGATTCATTGCAGAAAAAAGACAAAATAGATGGCAACAGATACATATTTTTACTTTCAGGTGATTATTTGGATGCAAGCGACTGCGACGAAAGGGGCAAAATTAGATTGATAAATCGTCAGGATTTTAAACAACAAAACGAAAGCAAAATGTTTAAAGAGGAAGTTGTATTATATGATGATATTGTTGAAGAAACGAACAAGAGCATTAATAAATTATACACAGAATTAGACACCAAGAATCAAGAGAAGAACAAAACTATTGACGAACTACAACAAATGTTTTTGCTGAATCCTGCTACAGTGAATAAAATAAGAAAAAAAATCAAGAATACAGACTCCGAAGAAACAATATTGAAAGCAATATATCAAGCAGATAGTGAAATCGAAGCAAAGCAAGACGATGCTATTAGGCAACAAATGGAAGAACTTAAATCCATAACACCCGATAAGACCGAAGATTATCAAACAAAGTTAAAAGAAAAAGTCGATGAGTTAATTACGGCTATTCCATTGCAAAATAGGACAGTGTTAAGTAAATATGTAGCAAGGAGAAAACTTGTATTGGATTTGTTTAATGAAATATTAAGCAAAGAATTAGATTCTTTGAAAGAAGGGAAACGGATAGACGAAAAACTTTTACACAATTTGTTATTTCAACAAAGTTCAACATCAGAACAGCCAGAAGACAGTGATTTGTGGATAATAAATGAGGAATTCATTTATTTCAAAGGAGTTTCAGAAGCAAAATTTGAGGACATAGAGTATAATGGGAGAAAGATATTTGACAAAGAGTTTTCAGAAGAGGATAAACGATATTTGAACTCATTAGGAGAAAAACGGTTGGCCAAGCGACCAGACGTGTTGTTGTTTCCTGAAGAAAACAAGGCTATTATTATTGAGTTTAAAGCACCTGACGTGAATGTTGCTGAACATTTGACCCAGATTGATTTTTATGCCAGTATCCTTTTGAATTATACTATTGACGATTTGCAACTTACAACATTTTATGGTTACTTAATTGGTGAAGAAATAGAAGATAGAGATGTGCGTGGGCGTGTTAGTAGGTATGAGTATTCTTCTAAATTCAACTATTGGTTTAGGCCATCAGAAAAAGTGATTAACTTTAATAATGGTCCAGAGGGAAACATCTATTCGGAAGTAATCAAATACTCAACATTGTTAGAAAGGGCAAAATTTAGGAATCAGATATTTATTGATAAACTAATAAAGGGAGATACAAAATGATAATAAACCACAGTAAATATTTGAAGAAATCATTGATGCAGAATTTGCTGACGGGGAGGGTGAGAGTTAAATAAAGATAATAAAAAATAATATTGCAATATGGGAATTAATGATATGGTTTATAGAACCAAAACTTATATCGCAGGCGATTGGACTGGCGATTCTGATTTGATACAAAAACTTGATGAGTGGAATAAAAACAATCATTTAGCTTTGAGTTTTGTTAATGTTCACGAAGTGACACAATCAAGCGATAATACACTAAATTGTAATATAAAAAGGAGTCTTCGCAAAAGATTGAAAATTACTAAAACTTTTGTACTAATTATTGGAGAGAAGACTTTTTCATTAAAAAGTGGCGCTTGCTATCTCTGTAAATATTATAATAACGGTGGTGGATGGCTTAATATATCACCGTCATGTTATAATGGAGGGAATATAGACAACAGGAGCTACATTCAATATGAATGTGAAATGGCATTGAAAGACTATAATGATGGAAAATTGAAAAATATAGTTGTGATATACAATGGGTTGTACCGTCCTGATTTTAATAGATGTCCTGCAATTCTTCGTAATGTTGGCGTCCATATCGGTTCTGATGTTTATAAAGATGGGCAATGTAAATGGGCATATTCTCGTATTAAAAACGCAATTTGTAAGTAAAAGGAAACATGAAAAAGGTAATAGAAACTATTTGGCAGTATAAACTGCTACTGTGCACAAAATTCATGGAAGCCTTGGGCGTCTTGATGCTTCTTTACGAACTGTTTTCTCTCATATTTAAACTTGAGTATTTAGAAAAAAGTTATGTGAAACTTGGGGTATTCATTTTTATTATCTTGCTAAGTATTGGATATGCCCTTTGTTCTATTTTTTATAAAAAAAAGGATTTAACGATTAGCATCAATAAAAGAACCCAAATGACCATCAAAAATGGGGATATTTTTAAGGCGAATGGAATGAAAGTCATTCCTGTAAATGAGTATTTTGACACACATTTAGGTGATGGAATTATTAACGAATCATCTATTCATGGACAATTTTTATCTAAATACATAAATCAAATTTCCAGTTTGCGCAAGATGATAGATGAACAATTATCTAAATTCGAGCCACTACCTGAAAATAGAACTAGGACAATGGTTGACAACCTTCCTAAAAATAGATATTCTCTTGGTACTTGTGTTAGGATAATCATTGATAAACAATACTATCTATTGGTCGCCATCGCACGTTTTAATTCAAACGAGCATGTTGAGCCATCTACTGAAGAATACCCAGAAGTAATCAGAAAGTTATTCAATGGAATAGAGCAGCTAAATGATGGGAATGCTGTATATATGCCACTTGTTGGTAGTGGTAATTCTGGTTATGAATTGACAAATATGCAGATGTTAAATACTATTGTTCAAGCAGCTAGCAATGCGAACAAACTTAGTATAACAAATGGATTATATTTATATCTATATAACGACGAACAGATTGCTTCAATAAATCTGAATATTATTAAGTATTTATATGATAGATGGATTACATTGAAATAATATGGAAATAGCATTTAGAACAAATATTGATACAATAAATTGCCTTCGCAATGAGGTTTACAACGAACTTAATGGGAGCACAATTAAGGATATTTATTTCCCTTCTAATACATTTGTCGGAAACAAATATGATTTCTTTATTTCTCATTCTCATAATGATGAAGAAGCTGCTATAATTTTAGCTTCATGGCTTGAAAGATACTATAACTGTTCTTGTTTTGTTGATTCATTAGTATGGAAAAGCTCGGATGAATTGTTAAGAGAAATTGATGATCAATATTGTTATAAAAAACACAAAAGAACATATGACTATAATAAGCGAAATTTTACAACATCACATGTTCATGCTATTTTATCTATGGCATTATTGGATACAATCAAAAAATCAAAGTATTGTATTTTTATAGAAAGCGACGAGTCAATCAGTTTAAAAAATGGTCTGAGGAAGAAAACATTTTCACCATGGTTATATGAGGAAATAAAATATATGAGTATCTTCCAACCAAACAAAGACATGAAGTGTTTTTCTAATAGCTTGAACGAAAGCTTTAAAATGGAATTTGATGTTAGTGAAATGGAAAAGTTTCCTTTTCTTGATGTTTATAAACTTAACAATTTCAAATCACTTTCCAAAAGAGAATTTGGCAAATCAAATACATATTAATAAAACGAAAACTTTCATCCGCTTCTACAACAACGATGCGAACCCATTATTGATTAAATTTGCAGAATAAAGACAACTTATGACAATAGACGATATAAAGAGACTAATCGCAAACGATGAAAGCCGTGTGCTGGAGTTGAAAAAGAGCACTGGCGAACTGGCAAAAGGCATGCAGACACTGTGCGCTTTCCTTAACGCCGATGGTGGCTGGCTGTTTTTCGGCATCACACCCAAGCTGGAGATTGTAGGACAGAATGTAACCGACAGCACTCAACGCGAAATTGCCCACGAAATCACAAAGATAGAACCTGCCATAAGGCTGCCGCTCGAGATTGTCGAAGTGCCCGGACACCCCGACTGCTGCGTGATTGGAATTCATGCCGAGGCTGCAAAGTTCGGCGATGCGCCATATACATACGACGGTCGCGCCTACTATAAGGTCGAGAGCACAACAGTGCTTATGCCGCGCTCGATGTTCGAGGAGCGTCTGCGCCGTAGCGACCCAAGTCGTTTTGCATGGGAAAGCCAGACACCAAGCTTCCTGCATCTGGAGGATTTGGACGAAAACATGATTCGCAAGTCGATAATGTACGGCATCAGCAAGGGTCGAATGCCGGCAACATCCGCATCGGAAGACACAATGACCTTGCTCGACAAGTTTGCGATGGTGGAAAACGGAAAAATAAAGAACGCCGCCGCCGCACTGTTCACCAAACGCCCGCAGGATTATCCGCAATTCCTGCTTCGAATGGCGCGATTCCGTGGCAACGAGAAAAGGGATTTCGTTGACAATATGCGACTTAGCGGCAACTTCTTTGAATTGCTTGATGCTGGTTTGGCATTCCTTTTCAAGCATTTGAACCAAAGCGGAGTTGTCAAGGGCATTCGCAGGGAAGAGCAATTGGAAATTCCGGTTGAGGCTTTGCGCGAAGCATTGACAAATGCCCTGTGCCACAGGCAACTTGATTCGCCAAGCGGCAGTGTCGGAATTGCAATCTACGACGACCGCGTAGAGATAGAAAATGCAGGGCGTCTGCCCAACGAACTTACAGTTGAAACCATCAAGCAGCCGCACCGTTCATATCCGCAGAACCCCATAATCGCAAATGCGCTGTACATGACGGCATATTTGGAAAGCTGGGGTACAGGTGTCAGCAGAATGATTGACGCTTGCAAAGCGGCAGGTGTGCCAGAACCAAAATATAGCACCGATGGGCTGTTTGTCTGGATTACTTTCAAGAGGCCGA
>CACWOG010000144.1 GCA_902762455.1 uncultured Bacteroidia bacterium
GTAGCAGAAGGAAAGCGCGTTATCAATGTTGACGGCAAGGATTACCTCCTCGAACTCCCGATTCATGCAGATATGGCATTGCTCGGTGCTACCGTTGGCGACGAAACAGGCAACCTAGTTTTCAAGGGCACAACCCAGAACTTCAACCCGATGATGGCTATGGCAGCCGACGTTGTTATCGCCGAAATCGAGAACATCGTTAAGGTTGGCGAAATTGCTCCTGAAGCAATCCACACCCAGAACATCTTCGTTGACTATATTGTAAAATAAGGCAAAAAGGCTTGCAGGCTAACAGGCTAAAAGTCTTTTAACCGGCAAGCCAATAAAAATCATAAAGTAAAGACGCAAAATTTTGCGTCTCCACTAAAAACTTAGAAACTTAGAAACGGGCGAAGCCCATATAAACTTAGAAACAAAGAAATTAATAACATGGAATACAGAACAAAGATTAGACTGCGCATGAGCGCAAAGGATGCACACTACGGTGGCAATTTGGTTGATGGTGCTCACATGGTTCACCTGTTTGGTGATGTAGCTACCGAACTTCTCATTATGCGTGACGGCGACGAAGGCCTTTTCTGCGCATACGATATGATTGAATTCAAGGCTCCTGTTTACGCAGGCGACTTCATCGAGGCTGAAGGTTGGATTGACCGCGAAGGCAACACTTCACGCCACATGATGTTCGAAGCTCGCAAGGTTGCTGTTGCTCGTCCCGACATTTCAGCATCGGCTGCTGATGAACTCGATGAACCTATACTCGTTTGCCGTGCTTCGGGAACTTGTGTTACACCAAAGGATTGTCAAAGAAAAAAATAAGCGTACGATATGGAAAAACTGATAATTACCGCCGCTATTTGCGGTGCAGAAGTTACCAAGGAACAGAATCCTAACGTACCTTATACAGTTGAGGAAATTGTACGCGAAGCAAAGTCGGCTGTTGACGCTGGTGCTGCTATTGTTCACCTGCACGTTCGTTTCGACGACGGTACTCCTACCCAGAGCCGCGACCGCTTCCAGGAATGCACCGAGGCTATCCTCAAGGTTTGCCCCGATGTAATTCTTATCCCATCTACTGGCGGTGCAGTTGGTATGACTCCCGACGAGCGTCTGCAATCGACCGACACAAATCCAGTTCCAGAAATGGCAACCCTCGACTGTGGTACCTGCAACTTCGGCGACGAAATTTTCGACAACACAATGCCAACTATGCGTGCATTCGGCAAGCGTATGATTGAACGCGGCATTAAGCCCGAATACGAATGCTTCGAAATGGGACACCTCGATACCATCCTCACGATGGCTCGCAAAGGACAGGTTCCCGGTGACCCGATGCAGTTCAACTTCGTACTTGGCGTACCCGGTTGTACTCCTGCAACAGTTGCAAACCTCTGCTGGCTTGTAAACGGCATTCCTGCTGGTTCTACTTGGACAGTAACAGGTGTTGGCCGCAATGCTTTCCCGATGGCTGCAGCAGCAATCGCAATGGGCGGAAACGTTCGCGTAGGCTTTGAGGACAACCTTTACCTTGAAAAAGGCGTTTTGGCAAAGTCGAACGGCGAACTCGTTGCCAAGGTTGTAAGACTTGCAAAGGAACTCGGTCGAGGAATCGCTACTCCAGCTGAAGCAAGACAGATTCTTGGATTGAAGGCAAGATAAAAACATTTGATTTATTCATAAAAAAGCCATCAAAAAGATGGCTTTTTTTGTTTGATATTAATCCAGGCTATTCAAGCCAAATCGGATATTAGAAAACCACATCTGCAACAGTCTATATATCAGCCAACTGCAAAGCTAATCGTGCATATCAACCTCTTAATGACCGATTTGAGTTTATTACACTTTTTCGGGCGACTTTTGATTCCTTGATGTTTCTCATAAACAAAAAAGTCGGCAGATTTCACTGCCGACCAACATTTAAAACATAAATAATACTGCTCTACATGAAGAAATTAGTCATCTAACGATTTATAAAGATCCATTGCTTCTTTAGAGAGTTCTAAGCTCTTTTCTGCTGCATCATATAACTTATCAAGATCCTCATCGTCATAATCATAGTCACTGCTTGAACGGGAGCTTGAAGAACTGCTTGAACTAGAACTTGAATATGATGAACTTGATAACGATGATTGTTTCGTCAAAGTCAAACCAGAAATATTTATTCCACTAAGCTTGTCGTACGTTGCTTTATTGCTTTCATAAGCACAATACAGGTTTTCCCATGCTCCCTTAACTAATATGTTATCGGTTTTCCCTTCCATTTCTGCCTTTAGAACTGCTGAAATTTTCGAGTAATCATCATAAAGTGACAAATCTTGTCCAATTTCGCTACCATTTGCATCAATATATACTACATCTAAATCCAATCCATGATATGAATCATCAGGACTTACATACGTGTTTTCAATCCAGCCCCACCCTTTTGTATTTGCTATTGGAATCAAAGCTCTAACAGACCATTTATCTTCTCCAATATTTACCAGCATAACTTTTACGGAGTCCGCATTTACTCTTAACAAATCACTATTTTCCCCAGAAAAAGTAACAGCACTTGCCGGAATCATTTTGGATTCTTCAACTTTCTTATTACCGCATGAGCTTAAGCCCAACACTAACGCAACTGCGCACACAATTAACAAAAAATTCTTTTTCATTTTATTAAATTTTAAATTATTACTAAAAATTATATTTCCTGATTCTTTGCTTTCTTCTTTGTAACCATCGAATAGATTATCAGCACGACTGTGAGTGCACCATAAACCCAAACGCCAATACCGGGTCCGCCAACTGGCAACATAAGATAACAAAGTCCCCACGCAAACGGGATAAGCATAAGCCAAGCTGCAAGCACACGCAACTTGCCAACTAGATTTGCCACAATGCAAAGCACTGGGAACACAATCCAAGCAATCGCAAATACAGTCAAATCGTGCTTAAAACAATCAAACAATGCTATTCCCTCTCCCATATCAACCAAAGGAAGGAAAATCAGCAGCACCAAAGCAACCAAAGCGATACACGCTCCAATAATGTTATGTTTCTTCATTTTACCTAAATTTAAATTAATACTACTTTATTTCTTGCTTTTCTTTCCGAGATTATCAACTAAGTTGTTAAGTTCATCACTACAACTTTTTTCTCCTTTAATGTCGCCAAGATGTACACCTTCGTCAAACTCCTTGCCTTCCCAGCCTTTTACCATTTTTAATGCTTCATCGCATTTCTCTTCTTGAATGAGCTTGTTCAACTCTTCAACATCACCCTTTGTAATCTTACTGTTGCAGCTTGACAAAGCAAAACATGCTGCGAGTGCAATAGCACCAATAAATAACAATTTCTTCATTTTACCTAAAATTTAAATTAATATTATTTTTAACACTAACAATTATTCAGTTGAATATTTACACCGCAAAGGAATATAAAAAAAATCAGACTTCGTTGGTTCTAATTTGGTTCTTTTTTTAGTCGGCTTGAACGCCAATATTCTAGAAAAAGAACCTTAAAAGAACCATTCGAGCTTTTGTAATCTGTATTATCTTTGCCACGAAACTTTATATGTTAGATATATGTCAATAAATCCACAACATATTGCACTTTTGCGCCAGTTAGTATCGGAATCGGCAGGCCATAGCATAAAGACATCCACCGACTTCATATTCCTGTCGGGAGAAATACAGGGACGGCTGAAAGAAACCATCAGTACATCCACGCTGAAAAGAATCTGGGGCTACATAGATGGCTATGCATCGGTACGCAATGCAACGCTCGATGTCTTGGCTCGCTTCACGGGCTTTCCCGACTGGGAAACCTTTGTAACCGACTACTGCGAAACCGAAAGTGTGCAGTCGTCGCACCGAGTGGTAGCAAAATCGTTGTATTCGACCGAATTGGGCGCCGACGACAAGGTAGAAATCCGCTGGAATCCTAACCGAAGACTGAAACTTTGCTACAAAGGCGACAATCGGTTTGATGTGACCGAATCGGAAAATGCAAAATTGAAAGTTGGAGATTCTTTCCTCTGCGAACGCTTCACGCTCAACGAGCCATTATATGTGGAACACATCCTCGACGACGGCACAAAGGAACTGTTTGTAATTGGCAACAAGGGCGGACTTACAAGTGTGAACAAAGCATAATTAGTGATTCTTTCGGCTTTCTTTTGCATACAAATGTCCTAGCCTAAGCATTTCCGACGTTTCAGTATCAAACTCTTCATTCAATTTATCATACTCCTCATCAGACATTTTACCTTCGCTATGTAGCGAATAATAACTTTTGTACACAGAGTCATATTCATCATAACTTTTTACCATATCAAACCACGAGTCATTGACATGTTGTCTAAATATTTTTTGCTTGTCTCTCGGCAGTTTCTGTCGGCGTTGCTCTATATGAATGAGTATCTTGTAAAGTGTAATGGCTCTATGAACAAAGAATGTTTCACTGTAAACTATTGCTCCAGACTCTATTTCCTCGTCGAATGGCTTCTGTATGCTGTCGAGTTCCGACTTTATATTGGCAATGTAGAGGTTGAGAAGTTCGTCGTCGCTATTTGTAGCAACATTTTCCTGTACAACAGGCTTTTCAACGACATTTGGCTTTGTTTGCTGTTTAAAATCTTTCGTTGCTAGATTTTCAACAGGCAGAGAATCTTTGTCATTATGCTCAACAGACAGAGAATCTTTGTCACTATGCTCAATGGCAGGTGTATCGGGAATCATCACCGCAGGTTCTTCCTTTTGAACAAGCTGCCTGCCGATAAATATTGCCAATCCAATCAAAATGACGAATACAATTGCGACAATGGGTATCCACTTTCTTCTGCTGTCGGTGCGTTTAATGTCATTGAGGACTGCCTCTGCCGAAGAATACCGTTTTTCGCGCTGTGGTTGCAGGCACTTGCGGATAACGCGTCCATAGCGTTTCGGTAACAATTGCCTAAGTATAATGCCGAATGCATAGATGTCGGTACGATTGTCAACTTCCTCGCCAGCAAGCTGTTCGGGTGCTGCGTAGGCCTTTGTGTACGCAGGTTCTTTCAGAATTGCCCATTCGTGGCTGTCGGACAGTCCGAAATCGATGATTTTGACATGGTCGCCATCGTGGGTAATAAGAATGTTGGACGGTTTCAAGTCCTGATGGACAATTTGCTTCTTGTGGCAATAGGCAAGCGCATTCAAAAGTTCCTTGGCGACTTGTCTGCGTTGCGCTGAAGTTGGGTTTTCCCTTACGAAATCCGCCAAAGTCCGACCATCCACATACTCCATAATTATGCATTCTCCCAGTTCGGGAACATTTTCGTGTCCGTAGGTGCGCACAATGTTGGGATGGTTCAGTCCGACCATCAGCGTGTACTCCTTGGTAAGCATCTGTACGAACTGCTTGTCGGCAGTATATTCTGGCTTCAAACCTTTCAGCACATTCCATATACCGTAGCGCTGGGCTTTCATCAGGCGGCAATGCCCCTTTGAAGGCAGTTCGGCAAAGTCGGTGAACTTGTCGGAAACACGGATATTCTGTGCCGCCACCTTGCCCGATGATGATATGTCGTTGTCGCTGCTTGGCATTTTGAAATATTAGAAGGCAAAGGTAATGAAAAGTTTCTAAATTTGAATGGCTAAAGCCGTTTGAAGGTTTCTATGCCTTCGGCGTTTCTCGCTACGCTGTTTGAATGGCTACGCCGTTTATAAGTTTCTATGGCTCGCGCCGTTTTAAAGCATAGCTCCCTGAGCGTCAGTCGAAGGGGCGGTTTCAATGGCTAAAGCCGTTTCTATGTTTCTATGCCTGCGGCGTTTAAAGGTTTCTGTGGGCTTTGGTTTCTGTGGGCTTTGCCCGTTTCTGGGTTTGGCTTACGCCGAGCTAAAGGTTAACTTCGTTGATGGCTTCGCCGTTCTATGCCTGCAGCGTTTCATAGCATAGCTCCCTGAGCGTCAGTCGAAGGGGCGGTTTCAATGGCTGCTGTGTTTGAATGGCTAAAGCCGTTTCTATGCCTGCGGCGTTTCTTTGGCTTCGCCGTTTAACTTCGTTGATGGCTTCGCCGTTCTATGCCTGCGGCGTTTCATAGCATAGCTCCCTGAGCGTCAGTCGAAGGGGCGGTTTCAATGGCTAAAGCCGTTTCTATGTTTCTATGCCTGCGGCGTTTAAAGGTTTCTGTGGGCTTT
>CACWOG010000145.1 GCA_902762455.1 uncultured Bacteroidia bacterium
GGTATATTGTTCCTCTGTTGGAATTGTGTAGTTCACCTTGCCGAGTCCAGTTTCCTCGTTTACTGAATTGACAACCACCGTTCTCCATTCGCAGTATTTCTGTGCTTGTTCCAGGCTTATGCCGGTAATCGACTTGGTGAGCTTAAATTTTGCAAGCGCTTCCTTTGTGTCGATGCCCATTGGAAAAGTTGCTTTAAGTTCCTCAGAATCTTTACCGTAACTATGTTCGATGGAATTGATGTATTCCAGCCAGTCGGCAACACAGATTTCATTCTGGTCGATGTATAATGTTTCGTTGTCAATCTTTACCTTCTTCGTGCCGGGAGGATTTATTGCAAAAGCCTCACCAAGCGCGAAAAAAAGTATTATAACCCAAGCAATGTTCCTCATAAAGAGCTGTTTATGCGAAAAGTTCTTCTATTTCCTTCTTGTACCTTTCTGCTACAACGCCTCTCTTAACTTTCAGTGTAGGAGTGAGGATACCAGTTGCTTGCGACCATTCGTCGGAGATGAGTTTTATTTTCTTGACCTTTTCAGTATCGCCGAAAAATGCATTGTACTTGTCGAGTTCGCGGTTGAAACGGGCGATAATTGTCGGGTTCTTTATTATGTCCACAGGGTCGGTGTATTCAACGTCGTGGCGTGAGCACCAGAGTTTCAGGAACGAGAAGTCGGGGTAGATAAGTGCTGCCGGGAACTTCTGGTTTTCTCCGAAAACTACCATATTTTCAATGAACGGTGATTCCTCGAACTTGTTTTCGATTGCCTGCGGGTTAACATACTTGCCGAATGAGGTCTTGAAGATGTTTTTCAGACGGCCTGTAAGCACAAGCTGGTTGTGTTCGGTAAGGTATCCGCAGTCGCCGGTGTGGAACCAGCCGTCGGGGTCGATGACTTCCTTGGTGAGTTCAGGGTTCTTGTAGTAGCCCATCATCACGTTGTTGCCACGGCACATAACCTCGTTTGTGTCCTTGTCAATCTTCACTTCGATTCCTGGCAAGGGGAAGCCAACAGTGCCGACTTCGCGACCATATTTCTTGCGGCAGCTGACCGAGATGACCGGTGATGTTTCGGTAAGTCCGTATCCTTCGAATACAGGCATCTTTATTGCGGAGAAGAATGAAGCTATACGTGGTTGTATGCTTGCTGCCCCCGATACTATGATGTCGAAATTTTCAGCTCCGATGCCCGCACGTATTTGCTTGTAAACCAGTTTGTCGGCAATCTTCAGTTTGAAATTGTACCAAGCCGAGCGTTCAAAGTCCTGAATCTTGTATTGCTGTGCGAGGTCTATTGCCCAGTAGAAGATTTTTTTCTTCATTCCCGACAGCTTTTTGCCGTTGTTGTAAACCTTGTCGAACATCTTTTCCAGAACGCGAGGAACAGCCGTCATCATTGTGGGGTGTACTTCCCTGAGATTTTCAGCAATCGTGCCGAGGTTCTGTGCGTAGTAAACCGACATTCCCAAGTATTGGTACATGAATACCAGAAGTCTTTCGTATGCGTGGCACAGAGGCAGGAAACTGAATGCGCGTTTCGACCAGGGCGAAGGTGTCATTATGATACCCATAATCTGGTGTACTATGTTCTTGTGCGACAGCATTACGCCCTTTGGAGTGCCGGTGGTTCCCGATGTATAGATTATCGTCGAGCAGTCTTCGGGCTTTACTGCCGATTTCAGTTCCTTGAGCTTGTCGAGGTTGAGATGATTCTTGCCATTTTCAACAAGTTCGGCAAATTCGGGATATCCTTCCACTTTGTTGAATGTGTACATCTTCTGCAGATGCTGCAGATTGGCGGAAACGCTCTTTATTTTTTCTGCAATTTTTGCCCCTTCGACGATGGCAATCTTTGCTTCGCTGTGGTTCAGTATGTATTCGTAGTCCGATTCTGAGATTGTCGGGTAAACGGGCACTATTATGCAACCGAGCTGCATTACAGCCATATCTACCATATTCCATTCCGGCTTGTTTCCGCTGATGAGAGCAACCTTGTCGCCTGGCTTTATGCCGTCTTCCAACAAGCCACAACTTATGCAGTTGACGAGGTCGTAGTATTCTTTGGGGCTGTATTCTCTCCATTCGGTATTCACTTTGCCGGCAAGGGCAACCTTCTGTTCAGGATACTCCTGCAAGTACCTGTCCAGTATGTCAAAAAGTCTTGTTACTTCCATTTCCTTAAATTTTGTTTCAAATAATCGCTTTATTTTATTCCAGAGCAGATGATACCGTCTGCTCCAATCCTACAAAGGTAAGTCAAATTTTTGAATTTGACTTTTATTTTATGTTAATGTATTAACCTTAAATGTTGATATGTTTAAAAGTTATACTAAATTATTGTACTATTATATTTATGTGGGTGTAATGTGGATTAAGTTGGGGCAGTGCATGGTTGATTTTGTTTGCTTGTATTTGCCAAAAAATGTGTATATTTGCACCCTCATTTTTGAATAGGATTTTGTTTTGAAAGATACGATAATAAAATACTTTAACCGTAAAAGAAACATTGCCGCTTTCTTGGTTTTTGTTTATGCTTTTGCTATCGGTTTTATCTTCCTTGTGAATCCTTTTAATGTAAAGTCGTGGGTTGACTGGGAGGATACGGACGATTATGTAATAACGGTTTTGTCCGTTGTGGGGATTGGCTTCTTTGTGTTGCTTGCAAGCCGTTCGCTGATGTATATTCTTCGTAACAAAGTGGTCTTGAATTTTAAGGGCTTCTTGATTTGGGTCGCTGGTGAACTTGCCGTTTTGTCGGCTTTCTATACCTTGTTCGCTCACGAATACGACCCTAATTATATAGGACAGGGCTATTTTGATATTTTACCGAGAATTTTCATGTACATATCCCTGCTGCTTTTGGTCCCTTATATCATTTCGTGGATGTATGTGGCATTGAAGGTAAAGCGTGATATTGAGGACGATGCTGTTGTGCAGACTAAAGCCTCCGAAATGGACGACACCAAGTCGGATATGGCGAAGTCGATTTCTGAAACCGAACTACTTCTGAAGGAACAGCCAGAAACAAAACATAATATCGTTAATTTTAGCGACGAAAAGGGACAGTTGAAACTTTCTGTTGACATTGATAATTTGCTGTATATCGAGTCGGCCGACAACTATGTGAACATCTACTATTCCAACAAGGGAAAGTTCTCGCGCTTTATGCTTAGGTCAACTTTGAAGTCAATAGAGGATACATTCTCGGATTGCGACCTTGTGCGCTGTCATAGGTCGTATGTCGTTAACTTCAACAAGGTTAAAGTTTTGCGAAAGGAAAAGATGGGCTTGTTCCTTGACCTAGATTTCGACAAGGCTCCCGAAATTCCAGTTTCTAAGACATACGCTGAGTCGGTAATTAATTTGTTTTCAAAACATTCGCTGTTGCAATGAATGTAAACGGAATACACTACAGGGCTATATGGATGGACGGAACTACCGTCTGTATGATAGAGCAAAATCTTTTGCCATTTGATTTCAAGATTTTCAAGGCAGAAACATTGGACGATACCTGTATGGCTATCAAGACGATGATAACCCGTGGCGCAGGTTCGATTGGCGCTGCAGCTGCATACGGAATGTATCAGGCAATTTGTACTTCCGATGACGAACATCTTGTTGATAATCTTGTTGTTGCGAAAGAGAAGATTGATTCTACACGACCGACTGCGGTAAATCTTTTCTATGCTACCGACAGGGTGCTGAAAGCAGCCAAGGTTTCGCGCAAATTTGCCATTAGCGAGGCTTTCGCCGTTGCTGACGAGTGCGCTGAGGCTGGTCGTATGATCGGCGAATATGGCAACACCTTGATAAAGGATGGCTTTGGCATCGAAACTCACTGCAATGCTGGATGGCTTGCCCTTGTCGATTACGGAAGTGCGCTTGCTCCGATATATGCTGCGCACGAATCGGGCAAAAAGATTTTCGTCTATGCCGACGAGACCCGTCCGCGCAATCAGGGCGCAAGGCTTACGGCCTGGGAACTGGCTTCCGCTGGTGTCCCTCATGCGATACTTCCCGACAATGCTGGTGCCTACTATATGTCGTTGGGTAAGATAAATATGGTAATCGTCGGTGCCGACCGCATTGCCGCTAACGGCGATACTGCTAACAAAATAGGTACCTTGGAGAAAGCCATCGCAGCAAAATACTATGGTGTGCCGTTTTATGTTGCGGCTCCGTTGTCAACAATCGACCTTTCTACACCAGATGGCAAGCATATCAACATCGAGGAACGCGATGAGGACGAGGTTTTGAAATATTCGGGACTTGCCGAAAATGGAAATATTGAAACTTTCCGTATGGCAAACCCGACTTCGCACGCAAAAAATCCTGCCTTCGATGTTACGCCAGCAGAACTGATTACAGGAATAATTACCGAAAAGGGCATCGTAAAGCCCAACGAACTGAAAAAACTATTCTGATGTTTGAACTTGAACGAATACGCGTTGCCGAGACTATGCGTCGTCTGTACGAAAGGCGGTTGACAACTGTCAGCGGTGGAAATGTAAGCCAGCGTAATGCTGAAGGTTATGTTTTCATTACGGCAAGCCAGAGCGACAAGTCGTGCATTGATATGCGCAAGGTGATAATAATTTCGCCCGATGGCGAGAACCTTACTCCAAAGCTGAAACCAAGCATGGAGACGCAGATGCACCTAAATATCTACAAATGCCGTCCAGATGTTATGGCAATAGTGCATTCTCATCCTGTTTATGCTTCTACGTTTGCTGTGGCTGGCGAGGCTGTCGATTCGGCAATAACTGGTGAGGCTCGCTATATGCTTGGCGAGGTCGGGCTTGTTGGCTATCATATTATGGGGTCTGTGGAACTTGCAGAGGCTTGTGCAAAGGTTATGGAAACGAGCAACGCGGCAATTATGGCAAAGCACGGGGCGATTACGGTCGGCAAAACTTTGTTTGAGGCTTTTGACAGGATGGAAGTGCTTGAAAATACGGCGCATATAAATTATAATCTGCGAACGATGGGTTGCAATGTTCGGATGACTGGGGCGGAAATCACAGAGATTGACAATTTTGGCAAATGAACTTTAAATTGAATGTTATGAAAAAGATATTGGTCATGATTTCGGTTGTTGCAATGATTGTTGCAATGGTGTCGTGCGAGGCAAACGAAGAGACGTATAATAGTTTTATTGGCGACTGGCACTTGTTTCGCATAAATGCAAATGGTGAATATCGTACTCCGAAACCGGGAGGTGACACTTGTTTCAACCTGCATTTTATGAAAAATAATTCTTTGATTGGCGAATCGGTAACAACGCCTTTTTCTGCTGTTTACAACATAAAGAAGAAAAACAAGATGACATGGTCGGGCTTTACTTATTTGCCCGCAGCCGAAGATAGTACCGACAACATCGTCTTTATCAACAATATGCTGTTGGTCAACTCGTACGAGATGCAAGGTGATACTCTGAAATTCAAGTATGACAAGAAAACTTATTTGACTTTTACAAGGAAATAGGGGCAGTCTATATTTGTGTGCGACCGCTAATTCTGCACCTTTCTATTATCCGTTCAAAATCTTCCGCGTATTCCTTTACGATATTTGTCCAGTCGAACTTGCCTGCATAAGTTTCAAAATGCTCCTGCGGAACTATATAATTTTTCAAGAACTTATTGTCGTGAAAATCAATAATCTTGTCGGAAAGTGACTTGAAATCTCTCTTTTCGATTAAGTCACCGTTTATGCCAGCTTCGATTAGTGTTTCGTTGTTGCTTACCTTTGTCGCAATTACATACTGACATACTGACCACAGGCAAGTGCTTCGAGCAGAGCCATGCTCATTCCTTCGGCAAGCGACGGCATTACGGTTAGCGATGCTGATTGGTATTCGGCGATTATTTCTGGTTTTGAAAGCCAATTTTTGAACAAAAACATACTTTCCATACCATTTTTCTTGACGAATTCTTCCATTTTCGGTCGCATTTTTCCATCACCGACAATGTGAACTTCAAGGTTTGGAATCTTGTGCCTTGCAATCTCTACGGCTTTTAGGAAAGTCATCGGGTCTTTCTGTAAGACGAGCCTTCCTGCAAACAAAATTGTGAATTTTTCTGCTCGTTTGCTTTCGTCGGGGAAGAACTTGTCGCGATTCCAACCGTTGTATATAAGTTTGTTCTTGCCAGTTGTGCCACCTAGGAAAGCATTTATGTTGGTGAGCATTTCGTTAGACTGCACATAGTTACGTTCCGACTGCATGCAAATTTTGCGAATCCAATGGTAGCAGGCCGCGTGATACCACATCATCTGTTCGGGGAAAAACCAAGGGATGTCGTGTCCGTGCGAAATGATGGTGTAGGGCAGGTGGTACATTTCCTTCATGCTGTAGGCAACTTCGCCGCATGGAAGTGCAAAATTGGCGAAACAAAGGTCGTACTTTTCGGTTTGCAAATGTTTTTTCAGGAAACGGCGTGCCGTAATCATCCACGAAAGCATCTCCCTTACGTTTGACTGGAATATATCCTTACGTCTTGATTTTAGGCGTATTACACGAACTCCGTTCTCAATGCAAGTTGTTTCTGTGCCGTCGTAGTATGTTGTGAGGACGGTTATGTCGTGTCCGAGGACGGCAAGTCCTTCTGCAATGTTCTTGCAAATGAAGCCGGCACCGCCACCAAGCGGGGGATATTCGTAGTTTAGCACGAGAAGTTTCATAGGGCAAAGGTAATTAACAATGGGCAATTGACAATGGACAATTAACAATGGGCAATTGACAATTAACAATGGACAATTGACAATGGACAATTAACAATGGACAATTGATAATGGACAATTGATAATGTACATTTCTCAAATTCTCAACCTTTAGCTCAGCGTAAGCTAAATCTTCAAATCCTTCATTCTTCCCCAACCATATTTTCCTGTCTATCCCTGCCGAGAAGCCGCCAAGTTTTCCGCCCGATGCTATAATTCGGTGACAAGGAACGATTATCAATATTGGATTTTTACCGACCGCTTGTCCTACAGCTTGAGCAGAACGGCATCCGATACGCTTTGCAATATCACCGTAAGTTGCTGTATGTCCGAAATCTATATGCAATAGTTCTTCCCATACTTTTTTCTGGAAGTCGGTGCCGCAAAGTTCAATTTGTGGGGTGAAGTCTGGTTTTCTGCCCGAAAAATATATGTCGAGCCAGTGTTTTGTTTCTTCGAATATTGGAAGATTGTCGTGTTGTGTAACTTTTGTTTCGGGTGTTAATGTTTCTATGCGGCAGATTGATTGTCCGTGGCTTTGTATTGAAAGTCGTCCTATTGGCGAATCGTATGTGCAACAGAAGCTTTGCATAATTCTATTCCTGTTTCTTTTCCCAGAAGTCTGCCTCCTTTATGCCCATTTCTTCGGGGTGAAATTCGGGTTCCTTGCCTTGTTTCTTCTGTTTTTCATACGATTTTAGCAACTTGAAAACCTTTGGCGAGAGCAGAAGAATTGCGATTACGTTTATCCAAGCCATGGAGCCTACGCCTATGTCGCCCAAGTCCCATACCGTTTTCGCTTCGTGAAGCGAACCGAAGAACACCATTCCAATCACCGATATTCGTACGCACCAGATTGCAATCTTTTCCTTTTTGCCGTTGCCGAAAAGATAAACGACATTGGTTTCGGCATAGTAATAGTAAGCCATTACCGTAGTGAAGGCGAAGAAGAACAGTGCCACAGAGATTATTATGTTGCCCCACGAAGCACCGACCAATGTCCCCAATGCGGTTGATGTGTATGATACGTCGGGGGCTCCGAGTTGAGCTACCGTCGAGGAGAAAAGCATTCCTCCGTCGCCGTCGTAGATGTTGTAGGTCTTGGTGGCGAGAATCATTACAGCCGTTGCCGAACAAACCAGCAAGGTGTCGATATAAACCGAAAATGCCTGCACAAGTCCTTGTTTCACAGGGTGCGATACCTTTGCGGCTGCTGCAACGATTGGTCCGGTTCCTTGTCCAGCCTCGTTGGAATAAATTCCGCGTTTCACACCCCACGCTATTGTGCTGCCGAGTATGCCGCCAAGTGCCTCGTTCATTCCGAAAGCACTGCTAATCATATCCTTGAATGCGGAAGGAACGGCTTCGGCGTTGCAGATAAGCACAACGATTGAAAGTATGATGTAGATTACAGCCATAAGCGGTGCAACTATCTGCGCCACGTTTGCAATTCGCTTTACTCCGCCGATGATTACCAGTCCGATAAGTAGTGCGACAAAAATTCCGACATACATAGTGTCGATGCCGAAAGCGTTGGAAAAGGCTGTTGAAATGCCGTTTGAATGGACTGGCGGAAGGAAAAATCCGCAGGCAAGCACCGAGCATACGGCAAAGATGATTGCCAGCCACTTGCATTTCAGACCTTTCTCGATGTAGTAGGAGGGGCCACCACGGAATTGTCCGTTATGTTCATCCTTGTAGATTTGTGCCAAAGTTGCTTCGGCAAAGGCGGAACCTGCTCCGAGGAAGGCGATTATCCACATCCATACTATTGCTCCTGGTCCTCCATAGCCTATTGCGGTAGCTACTCCAACGATGTTTCCAGTGCCTACTCGTCCCGACAGAGCCATTGCGAATGCCTGAAACGAAGAAATGCCAGTCTTTTGCGTCTTGTCGGTGGAAAAAAGCAGTCTTGCCATTTCGCCAAACCGTCTTACCTGTACGAAACGTGTGCCGAACGAGAAGTAAAGTCCTGCTGCTAAGCACAATATCACAAGCGGTGCGCTCCAAACGTATGAACTTATCGTAGATATTATTTCTTCCATGTCAATTTTATCTGATTAATGTCACATTACCGCGATGTTCGTATTCTTCACCGTTTATGCACTTGGCTTTCAGCCAGAAGACATACACGTCGGGTGCAAGTTGCTTGCCCTTGTAGGTGCCGTTCCAGCCGTCGGTACGGATGTTGTCGGTTTCATAAACGATGCTACCCCAACGGTCGTAAACTGCGAAGTAAACCTCTGTCACCAAGGTTTCTGGGTAGAATGGCTTGAAAAAGTCATTTTGCCCGTCGCTGTTGGGTGTGAATGCGTTAGGTACGAAAATGTATGGATCGCTACAAATCACTTCCTTGACTATTACCGAAACCGTGTCGATGGCTATGCAGTTGTTGCCGTCGTGGAACTCGACTGTGAAAAGCGTATTTTCGGTAGGTGTGGCAATGGGGTTGTAGATTTTGTCGTTGTCGAGAATTTTCTTGTTGTCCCATAGGAATGTGCCAGATGTAGAGGTGACGGCAAC
>CACWOG010000146.1 GCA_902762455.1 uncultured Bacteroidia bacterium
TAAAAAAAGAAAATATGGCAAGCGGACCATAAAAGTGGAAATCGGGAAAATTCCCAAGAAATGTAGCGACGATGCGTGCATCGTCCATCAAAACAATATGTGTATCGTAAACAAATGGTGTTGTCACCAATAAATAAGTAAAATTTAAAATTTTAAAATATGAATTCAATTATTTTTAAATCAAAAGAATCCGAATATAAATTATATCGGGAACAAATTGTAGCGGTAAGATTACAGAATGGTAACATTGAATTTCTCACCTCAATAGGAATGTTTGTTTGCAAGGGTGTTAGGGATGCGAATGATGTATTTCTTAAAATACATAATGTTTGGAGTTTTGCCAGCAAGGGAGTTGATGAGTTTGAATCGTATGACAATTGGCAAGATAAAGAGTATAGATTCAGAAACCAATGTGATTCTATCGAATTCATTCCATGCACGAATATGCCGGTTGTAAATAATGACTTCAGGAATGGTCGTAGATGTTAATCAAGGGCTACGGCGGAGCCATTCTACGCCGCCCTTTAATGCAAAGTGGGATGTTGTTTCGTAGTAACAATCGGTTTTTGTATGGTAACGGGTGGCTTTTGTGATGGTGTTTCGTTGCTACATTTCGTCAACTCGTTACTGCATTGGGTAACAAATGGTTATAATGGGTAATTTTGCAAACCAATTTATAGTAGGTATCAATGGTAAAGAAGGAAGAACGAAGGAGTATAGAGTACGCATTTACGGAGATTAGCAATTTAGTGTCGGGAAACGATGCTGTGCGGGTGAAGCGCATACAAGTTGACCTGAATATTTCCGGCTGCGACTATACCTTGTGCTTCAACGATACGCAGAGCCGCCTTGTGCCTGTCAAGATAAAGGGAGAGGACGAATTTGAAGTAGAGTTGCGCAATATCGTGGCCATTGTTCCGCTTCGCGACAACGAGCACACCAATGCAAGGCGTGGCGGCAACAAGCGGATTCTGTTTGCCAACCGTAAGCCGGGAATCCTCGTCGATTTCAAGTTGAAAAGCGATATTGCAGGAAAGATGAAACTTTCCGACGGAGAACTTGTCGAGGTGTGCAATGGCTATTTCGTAAACAGCAGCTTGCTGAAGAATTTCAACGAAAAGACCTTTAAGATAATAGTAGGCTATTTGTCCGACGACGGGAAAGACAAAGAAATGCAGATTCCCGTAAGCCGTAGAAAGTTACAGATGGTCAAGAAAATGGTATTGTCGGACTGATATTGTGCAATGTGTTACCATTTGTTGGCATGTGGTTACTGTATTGATAGTTAGTGCGTTTTGTGATATATTTTTGTGGAATAAATTAGGTTTAATTCAAAAGTTATATTGAAATGAAAAGATTAGTTGAAATTTTGGCTGTCGCTATGTTGGCAGCAGTGGTTTTTAGTGGTTGTAAGAAGGAAGGAACTGTAGTTGTAAAGAACAATACGCGTTCTACTTACGAAGCGGTGGTTACGGATAATTTAAATTTCGAATCTGTCAGAACTATTGCGGCTGGGGCTTCGGATGCAAATACTAGTTATGATGTTGAACGTTCATATTATCTTGTAGCAACACAAAAGGATGGTTATTTTGAACATCCACAAGTGGTGAACGATTCCAAGTTTTTGCCGAAGAATGGTTCAGTTATATTTACGATAGAAAGTCGTCCTGCCTACATAAAGTATGTTAACATTACTAGCGACAACTATCAGGTTGACATCACTTGTCCAGCAAACAACACCATCAAGCAGATAAGTATGCCTGGCAGAACCTTGGATTCGTTGGAGATTGAGGCTGGATATTCTTACAATGTGAAGTTTACGCAGTTGGACGGCTATGTTCTTTATCCATCGACTAAGGAATATACAGTAAATGCAGACTGTGGTTACATCTATACTTGTGAAACACCTAATCTGATAAAAGGTGCGAGTGAAGAAATAGAAGAATATGAATATTAAAATTGTTAAATAAATGAAAAGGATTTGGAGTTTTGCTGTTGCTTGTTTGGTAGCCATTTCTTTGATGTGGCTTACGGGATGTACAAAGGATGTAGAAGCAGATTTTGATTGCCCTGCAAGTGTAGTCGCAGGAGAGACTTTCTTTGTTTCAAACTATTCGTTTAATGCCTATAATTATATTTGGGAATTTGGTGACAAGTCACATGTATCAGCAAGCGACTCCTACGAAACCGCACTTGCAGCTTTGTCTGCTGTATCTTTTTCTTCTGTATTGGGAGATGATTCTAAAGAAGATTATGAATATTACATAGGATATTATCCTGGTTTGATTAGTTTTAAATATGCTGGAGAAAAGAAAATAATACTTCATGCCTATTCTAAAAACGGAAAGAAGAGCAGTCACAAGACCAAGTACGTTACAGTATCAAAACCATCATCTTACACAATAACATATCTTGAACTTCAGCAAATAAACTTGTCATCTTGGGATACAGGTGTGTCGAGTGGTATCGAACCTGACATATATTTTAAGATTACAGAAACAAATGGATCTGAACTATATACAAGTGCAACAAAGTATAATGTTGGCGAATTGCCTGTGAAGTGGCAAGTTAATACGACATTGAATTCTAATTCAACGTATAGGATAGAATTTTATGATTACGATGAACTTGATTCTGACGATAATATGGCAAACTGTATTTTCGAAAGTTCGTATATGTCGTTTGGAAGTAGTTCCTACACTTGGGTTGCTTCAATTGGCTCTATAAAATTCACTGTAGGATTGGATTGGTAAAATAATATTATTATGAAGAAACTGTTTGTAATTGTGGCTTTGGTTTCATTGATGACGATGTTCGGTTGCCGTAAACATCCGGTTGCTGATTTTTCAATGACACCAAGTACGGTATATGTTAATGAGAAAGTCCGTTTTTTGAATATGTCGGTCAATGCTTCCAGTTTTTATTGGGAGATAGACGGCATAGGAGATTATTCGTGGATACCAGAGCCAGTTAGTTTTTCAACTCCTGGCGATAAACGTGTTAGCCTTACCGCTTATTCGAGCAGAGCAGAAAACACAATGACAAAATACCTGCATGTTATTGATGTTCCAACGGGAGGCGGTTCGACAAGTGGAAACGGAAACTCTAGTGGAAGCCAACCTGTAGATGACTATAAGGACTTCAAGTACATAAACACACATAAGTATCCGTATCGCGTTACACAGACACGTGATGGCGTTATAAAATGCAAGTGCAGTACTACTGAAGTGCATAAGGTTGAACAATCTTCCGGATATTTTGACCATCCTAATAATATCAATATAGAGCCGTTCACCGTTGATTGCTCCAATGTTTCGTCGGGTGGATATTACTATTATACAATCAAATGTGGCACTTCGAAAATCAAATATGTAAACGGAAACAGCGTGCCATATACGGTTGATATTACTTGTGCATCTAACAATACCAACTATTCCGTTACAGTACAGGGTAATTCGTCAGGTACGTTTACGGCAGAAGCTGGTTGTGAATACACCGTGAAATTTACACAGCAAAGTGGTTATACTTTTTGGCCTTCAACCTCAACATATACCGTACAGGTTGACTGTGGTTATACCTACACTCGCAATGCTCCGACGAATGTCAAGGGGGAGGCGGAACGTCTTAATTACGATGAGTTTATTGATGACGATGAGGCTGTTGCTAACGATGGCATTGAATCGGAAGAAAATTTTGATTTGTGTAATGAATAATAATTAACGTATGAGAAAAGGATTTATAGGATTTGTTTGCTTCTTGCTTATAGCAAGTATTTTGTTTTCGAGTTGCGCCACTATATTGAGCGGTGGCAAGACCAAGATTCGCGTTTACGATGGAACGCCGGCAAATGCAAATGTTTATGTTGATGGAAATTATGTTGGAACTGCTCCATGCAAGTTCAAGATTCATAAGACTATGAAGAACGCACAGCATACGATTGACATCAAGGCGCAAGGCTACGAAACACAAACTGTAACGACAAACCGTAAGTTTAGTGCAGGATTTTTTGTACTTGACATTTTTACTGGTGTATTGTGGCTGGTAGTTGATTTTGCAACTGGCAACCTTTACAAGCAGAAGCCAAAGAAAATACATTATAATCTTATGCCTATAGGAAATACATCGATGGTTCATACGGAGTCTGCTACGGTGAATACAAATGTCAATGTTGTAAAGCCTGTAGAAAAAACAGCAGAACCAATTAAGCAAACCAAAGTTGTTGCTCCTGCTGTAACCTATAAGCCTGGCGATGAGGTTTATTGCTCTTCGTTTTTTAGCTTCGGAAAATGCCAGCCAGTTTCGGTTAAGGCTGTAAAGACAGATGGAACTTGCATTGTTGCAAACTCCGATGGAAAGGAATTGAAAAAGACTCCCAAGTACATTTATCCGAAAGGTGGTGAATCGTCCGCTTTTAAGCTCGGTAATTCAGTAAGGTTTGGAAACAAAATCTTTGGTGTCAAGACGGGAAAGGTTGTTTCTGTTCCGAATGCTGAGAAATGTATTGTTGAAACTTCCAAGGGAGATTTTGTTCTGAAAAAGCAATCTGCACTTATGAAGGAATAGTGTTGGTTTGCAATGAAAACGATAAGGAACAGGCTGCCAATGGCGGTCTGTTTTTTTGTTCTTCTATTCCGAATATTTTATGTAATTTTGCAAAAATTTTTTTCGAATGGAATATTTAGGTTTAAGCGAACAGGAAATCCTCCGTCGTGAGGCGTTGAAGGAATTGATAAATTTAGGTATAAATCCATATCCGGCACCAGAATTCAAGGTGACGACCAATACTAAGGACATTCTCGACAGGTTCAGCGACGACAATCTGCCCGAAGACTTGAAGGACATTTCGATTGCCGGCCGTATGATGAGCCGCCGAATCATGGGTAACGCATCTTTTGCCGAACTGCAGGACGAAAAAGGTCGTATCCAGCTGTATTTCCGCCGCGATGACATCTGCGAGGGTGAAGACAAGACTATGTACAATCAGGTTTTCAAGAAACTTCTCGACATCGGCGACATTATCGGTGTTAAGGGTTTTGCCTTCCGCACACAGATGGGCGAAATTTCGGTTCATGTGAAGGAATTTACAGTTCTCAGTAAGTCGCTCCATCCATTGCCAATAGTGAAGGAAAAGGACGGCAAGGTTTACGACGCTTTCAGCGACCCCGAACAGCGTTACCGCAACCGCTCGATGGACTTGATTGTAAATCCGCAGGTTAAGGAGGCTTTCATAAAGCGTACCATGCTTACCAATTCGATGCGTCAGTTCCTCAATGCTAAGGGCTACCTCGAGGTTGAAACCCCGATTCTGCAGCCTATGTACGGCGGTGCTGCTGCACGTCCGTTCAAGACTCACCACAATACTCTCGACCAGACTTTGTATCTCCGTATTGCTGACGAACTTTACTTGAAGCGTCTAATCGTCGGTGGTTTCGACGGTGTTTACGAGTTCGCAAAGGACTTCCGCAACGAAGGTATGGACCGTTTCCACAATCCCGAGTTCACACAGATGGAACTTTATGTTGCCTACAAGGACTACAACTGGATGATGGATTTGGTTGAGGAAATGGTTGAGAAGATTGCTATCGACACCAACGGAAGCACCAAGGTTCAGGTTGGCGAAAATATAATCGATTTCAAGCGTCCGTGGAAACGCTACACCATGTTTGAGGCTATCGAGCATTTCAGCGGCATCGACATTTCAAAGATGGATGAGGCTGAACTTCGCGAAGTTGCAAAGAAAGTAGGAGTGGAGGTTGACGACAGCATGGGCAAGGGCAAGCTTATCGATGAAATCTTTGGTGAATGCTGCGAATCTAAGCTCATTCAGCCGACTTTCATCACCGATTACCCGATTGAAATGTCTCCATTGGCAAAGAAGCACCGTTCGAAGGAAGGTCTTGTTGAACGTTTTGAGGCTGTTTGCAACGGAAAGGAAATCTGCAACGCATATTCGGAACTTAACGACCCGGTTGACCAGCGCTACCGTTTCGAGCAGCAGTTGTTGCTTGCAAAGCGTGGCGACGAAGAAGCCATGATGCTCGATGAAGACTTCCTTACCGCTATGGAAATCGGTATGCCTCCGACGGCTGGCTTGGGCATCGGTATCGACCGTCTGTCGATGATTATGACCAATTCGGTTTCGATACAAGATGTTCTTTTCTTCCCGCAGATGCGTCCCGAAAAGAAGGCCGACACCTTTAACCTCGAAGATTATACCGCTTTGGGTATCAGCGAAGAATGGGCAAAGGTAATTTATAAGTGCGGTATCACAACCGTAAAGCAACTCAAGGAAATGACAGCCCAGAAGTTGCACCCGACATTGTGCGGAATGAACAAGAAGCACAAGCTTGGTTTGCAGAATCCTACAATCGAGGAAATTAACGGTTGGCTTAGCAAATAGCATAGCATTTTTCATAACTTCATAATGTTGTTTAGCGGAACCGAAAGGTTTCGCTTTTTTTTGTGGTTGCTTGTGCTTGGATTTTAGTCGTTTGCAAATTCCTTTATCATCTTCCTGTAGTTCGAGAAGATGGTTGCGCGCGATACGAATCCGACATATTTACCCTTGTCAATCACGACGATATTGTAGTTGTTGGAGTTTTCGAAAAGTTCGGCGGCTTCCTGTACGCTCATGCCGTATTCAATGGTGGTAGTAGGGTAGAACATCAAGTCTTTAACCTTGGTGGTTTCGTATAGTTCTGTCCTGAAAATCAAATGTTTAATCTGGTCGAGCCAAACCAAGCCCTTGAAATTGTTTTCGGAGTCGACCACGACGTAGATTGTACGCGTAGAATGGGAGATGACTTTGGTAAGGTCACCGAGGGTTGCGTCTTCGTGAATGGTGAGGAAATTGCGTTCGATGTACTGTTCCAACTTCATCATTGCAAGCATATTGCGGTCGGCATTGTGGGTGAGGAGTTCTCCTCGTTTTGCAAGTAGGATGGTGTAAACCGAATTTGGCATCGCCGCGCGTGTTACAAAGTACGAAATTGTAGATACAATCATCAGCGGTACAAAAAGCGAGTAACCTCCTGTCAGTTCCGCGATTAGGAATATTGCGGTGAAAGGTGCGTGCATTATGCCGCCGATAAGTCCTGCCATGCCGATTAGCGCGTAGTTGCCGACCGAAATGTCAAATCCTAACGATTTGCAGATGTGTGCGTAGAGCAAGCCGAGTATTGCACCGAGGAACAACGACGGAGCAAAAATTCCGCCAGCACCGCCAGCACCGAAGGTACAACCTGTTGCAAATGCTTTCAGTAGCAAAATGAGCAATAGTATTATGGCTATGCCCCAGAACGAGTGTGCAAAGCTTGTTGACGAGTAGAATGTATTGGCGTATATTACATCGAAATCGCCTCTTAGCGCGGCGTTTATTGTTTCGAAGCCTTCACCGTACAGAGTTGGGAATAGGAACACAAGCAAACCGAGCGCGACAGAACCGATGGCGAATCTTACCCAGTCGTTCTTTATCTTTTTGAACCATTCGGTTTGTGCAAGGTAAAGTTTTGAGAAATAAAGTGATAGCAGTCCGCACAAGATGCCGAACACAACTAGGAACCCGGTGTCGCGGAGCATAAACGGGTCGGTATGTTCTATTGGGTACACAACATTTTGTCCTAAGAAAAGGTAGGATGTCAGTGTCGCTGAAATAGATGCGGCAAGAAGTGGCAGGAGGGATGCTGTTGAAAGGTCGAGCATCATAACTTCCATCGAGAAAATGATGCCAGCAATCGGGGCCTTGAATATCGAAGCTATTGCGCCAGCCGAGGCACAGGCAATCAGCATTATTACTTGCTTGTATTTCAGGTGGAAAAGCTGTCCCATGTTGCTTCCGATGGCTGCTCCCGTGGCAACAATCGGGCCTTCCAGTCCGACCGACCCGCCAAAACCGACAGTAAGCGAACTGCCAATGATGCGCGAAAACATGTTGTGCTTTGGTATGCGCCCTTCGTTCTGCGACATATTATACAATACCATCGGGATGCCGTGCCCGAGCTTCTTCTTGATGAAAACCTTTACGAAGATTAGGGTTAGCAGAATTCCGATTGCCGGAAATATGAAGAATAGGTAAGGAGTGTGCGTAGTGTCGATGATTGTGATAACTAGTTCGCGGACAAGGTGAACCGAGTTTTTCATGACGACGGCTGCCAGTCCTACGGCTATACCGACGATGAAGGCGAGTATGGTCATAAAGGTTCTGTCCGACATGTTTCGCACACGCCAGAACATGAATTTACGGTACCGTTCCTTAAAATTTATCTTCATCTCGAAAATCGGTCGCGAATATGGGATTTTTTTTTCAAATTTTAATATTTTTTTTGAAAAAAGGTTGCGATTCATTTTAAAGGCAAGAATAAAAATAAATTCGTGTGGTGTCTGTTGTTGATAAAATGTCTATATGTATCAGTCACCATCGTGAAAACAATCATTTATTTTGTGTAACTTTGCAACAAATTTAGTACTATGAACAACTATGTGCGTCCCGAAGAGGAAACCTTGACTCCAGCGGAAAAAGAGTTTGAAAAAGCTCTGCGACCGCTCGAATTTGACGACTTCAACGGGCAATCAAATATCGTTGAGAACCTTCAGGTCTTTGTGAAGGCTGCCAAGATGCGCGAGGAGGCTCTCGACCACGTTTTGCTGCACGGCCCTCCGGGACTTGGCAAAACAACGCTTGCAAATATCATTGCAAACGAACTTGGCGTCGGTTTCAAGACCACATCGGGACCAGTGCTCGACAAGCCAGGCGACCTTGCAGGACTTCTTACAAGTCTGGAAAAGAATGATGTGCTTTTCATTGACGAAATTCACCGCTTAAATCCGCTTGTCGAAGAATACTTGTACTCGGCAATGGAGGATTTCCGCATCGACATACTTATCGACAAA
>CACWOG010000147.1 GCA_902762455.1 uncultured Bacteroidia bacterium
GAATTCCGAGTTGTACATCTTGTTGAAAATTCCGCGTACAAATTCGTAGTGTTCCGACCAGTTTGAAGTTTCCTTTTCCATATATTTCTTGATAGTCGGTTCGTTACGGAACGCCTGAATAATCTTGTTATCGACGAATTTTCGGTTGGGATTTAGGTCTTCTTCCGTCGGGAGCAGCTTGTTGCGGTTGAATTCAATCTTGTATTCAGCGTGGTCGGCAATGGCCACAATCAGGCAGAACGTTTCCACAAAAAGTTCGTACGATTTTTCTATACTCATTTCCATAGCTTCCCACACTTTTTCCAACGAACCGTCGTAATTGCCTTGAACAAAAGCATAATAGGTCTGAACGGCCTTTATCCTAACCAATCTCCTGCTAATCATTGTCTATACTTTTTTAATCAAACTGCAAATTTAGTCAAATAATTAGAGAGTGCATAATCTTTTCGATTAATTTTTTTTGTTTATTTTATTGCACAACCAACTTATTTGTTTATATTTGTCGCGACAAATAATTTTATTATGGATTTTATTGAGAATAAAAAGAGGAATGTGCGGTCGTCTTCGGTAACGATAGGTAAGAGAACCTATTTTTTTGATGTAAAGGCAACTGCTAAAGGTGACTATTATCTTGTTATTACAGAAAGCCGCCATATTCACGATGATGTTTACGAGAAGCAGAAGATTTTCCTGTATAAGGAGGACTTTTTCAAGTTCTGCAATGCGTATGAGGATGTGATGTCGTTTATGAAGGCAGAAAAGCCTGAATATTTCGTCGAGAGGGAAGCGTTTGTAGTAGAAGAGGAAGACAAGTAATTCTTGTTTGTTGTAGTTTTTTCGCATCAGATGTATGTCTGGTGTTTGTTTGTATATACCTATTAATAATATAGCGATATAAAAGCACAAAAAAAGGGAAGCCGAGACTTCCCTTTTTCTTATTGATGGGAAATCTAATTACTTGCAAGAGCATTTGCAGTTCTTGATTGCAGCCTGAGCAGCAGCAAGACGAGCAACAGGAACTCTGAATGGTGAGCATGATACGTAGGTCATACCAGCCTTGTAGAAGAATTCTACTGATGCAGGGTCACCACCGTGTTCGCCGCAAACACCAACTTTCAGCTTTTCGCGAGTTGAACGGCCTCTTTCAACACCAAGCTTTACAAGTTGACCAACACCTTCCTGATCCAATGTGTTGAACGGGTCGGCTGGTATAATCTTGTTGTCAACGTAGGTGTGAACGATTTCGTTAACGTCGTCACGCGAGAAACCTAAGGTCATCTGGGTGAGGTCGTTGGTACCGAATGAGAAGAATTCTGCAACTTCTGCAATCTGGTCGGCAACCAATGTAGCACGCGGAATTTCAATCATTGTTCCGTACATGTAGTTGATTGTTACACCCATCTTCTTTTCTACTTCAGCCTTAACTCTGTTGGCGATTTCCTTCTGGTGCTTCAATTCCTTAACATTGATTGTCAATGGAACCATGATTTCCAGATGCGGGTCGAAACCTTCCTTCATAAGTTCTGCAGTTGCTTCGAACAAAGCGCGGAACTGAGTTTCGGTGATTTCGGGGTAAACGATGCCAAGACGGACACCACGGAGACCCATCATCGGGTTAACTTCGTGCAATGCTTCGATACGGCTCTTGAGTTCTGCCAAATCCATACCACGTTCCTTAGCAACTTCGCGCTGCTTTTCTTCGGTATGAGGAACGAATTCGTGCAGAGGCGGGTCCATAAGTCTGAATGTCAAAGGCTTGCCATTCATAACCTTCAATGTGCCCTTTGCAGCTTCCTTGATGTAAGGTTCGAGTTCGTTGAGAGCAGCAACGCGTTCTGCAGTTGTGTTCGAAAGAATCATGTTGCGGAGCTTTTCCAACGGCTTTTCGCTGTTCTTTCCGTAGAACATGTGCTCGATACGGAACAGACCGATACCTTCTGCGCCGAAGTTGATAGCGTTCTGAGCATCTTCTGGATTGTCGGCATTGGTGCGAACACCCATGGTTCTGTATTTGTCAACGAGCTTCATGAATTCCTGGAAGAGAGGATTTTCGGTAGCGTCAATCATCTTAACTTCTTCGGCGTAAACCCAACCCTTCGAACCGTTGAGGCTCAAGGTGTCACCTTCCTTGAAAGTCTTGTCGCCAATGTGAACTTCGCCCTTCTTGAAGTCTATCTTAACATCTTCGCAACCTACGATGCAGCACTTACCCCAGCCACGTGCAACGAGTGCAGCGTGTGAAGTCATACCACCGCGAGCGGTAAGGATACCGTCGGCAGCACGCATACCTTCAACATCTTCAGGGTTGGTTTCTTCTCTTACGAGGATATTCTTAACTTTTGCCTTGTTGTACTGCATAGCCTTTTCGCTTGTGAGGGCAATCTTTCCAACTGCACCACCAGGACCAGCGGGAAGACCCTTAGCGATTACTGTGTGCTTCTTTTCGTCGGCAGCATCGAGAATCGGGTGGAGGAGTTCGTCGAGCTGAGCAGGAGTGAGGCGCATTACAACTTCCTTCTCGTCGATAAGACCTTCGTGGAGCATATCGAGAGCCATTGTCAATGCAGCAACACCAGTTCTCTTACCAACACGGCACTGGAGCATATAGAGTTTTCCGTCTTGGATAGTGAATTCGATATCAAGCATATCGTGGAAGTTCTTTTCGAGGATGTTGCGGATGTCGCAGAGTTCCTTGTAGGTCTGCGGCATAAGTTCCTGCATCGACTTCATGTGCTTGTTCTGTTCGTTCTTAGTGTCGTCGTTCAGTGGGTTCGGGGTGCGGATACCTGCAACTACGTCTTCGCCCTGAGCGTTGATAAGCCATTCACCGTAGAACTGGTTGTCGCCGGTAGCTGGGTTACGGGTGAAAGCAACGCCTGTAGCCGAGTTGTCGCCCATGTTGCCGAATACCATTGCCTGAACGTTTACTGCTGTACCCCAGTCGTCCGGAATACCTTCGATACGACGGTAGGAGATAGCCTTCTTTCCGTTCCATGACTTGAAAACGGCCTTGATACCGCCTTCCATCTGAGCGCGAGCGTCATCCGGGAATTCGGTTCCGAGAACTTCCTTAACCTTTGCCTTGAATTCTTCGGCTAGTTGCTTAAGTTCGTTGGCAGTGATTTCTGTATCAGACTTGTAGCCCTTGTTGTGCTTGAATTCGTCGAGCATATCGTCGAGAATCTTGCGGATTCCCTTGCCGTCAGCAGGTTCAATACCTTCAGCCTTTTCCATAACAACGTCGGCGTACATCATAATGAGACGACGATATGAGTCATAAACGAAACGTTCGTTGTTAGTCTTCTTAATGAGGCCAGGGATTGTCTTCGAGCACAAACCTATATTCAAAACTGTATCCATCATACCAGGCATAGAGCTGCGAGCTCCGGAACGGCACGATACCAAAAGAGGATTTTCGGTGTCGCCATATTTCATGCCCATGATGTTTTCAACATTCTTCATTCCTTCCCATACATCTTCCATCAATGTGTCGGGGAGATTGCAGTTGTTTGCGTAGTAGGCTGTACAACATTCGGTTGTGATTGTCAAACCAGCGGGAACAGGAAGTCCCAGCAAACACATTTCGGCAAGGTTGGCACCTTTGCCGCCCAACAAGTTTTTCATGTCGGCTTTACCTTCGGCTGTCTTTCCACCAAAGGTGTAAACATACTTTACTTTACTCATCTAACAGTAAATTTAAATTTATAATTCCTTTAAAACGGGTGCAAAATTAATAAAAAAAATCATACCTTATTAATATAACATCATTTTGTTGATAAAAAAGCTGTTCGTCTGGTAATTAGGATGATATGTTCTGTTTGTGAAACATATTCTATTTGACTTTGCGGTTTAGGGATATGCCGAGTTGTTTTTTTGCTTACCTTTGTCGCGCTATGGCATTGTATCGTCTTCCAGATGATTTCCTTTGGTTTCCAGACCCTAACGAAGCCGACAGTGACGGACTTGTCGCTGTGGGTGGCGATTTTTCGCCCGACAGGGTACTTCTGGCGCTTTGTTCGGGAATTTTTCCGTGGCCGTGCGAAGATATGGAACTGCTTTGGTTTTCGCTTGACCCTCGATTCGTTGTTTTTCCCGAAAAGGCTCACATTTCCAAGTCGTTGCGACGTAGCTGCAGAAACTTTACAGTCAAGATTAACACAAATTTCGAGGCTGTCATTCGCCGTTGTGCTTCGATTGAACGTCCCGACCAGGAGGGGACTTGGATTACGGAAAGCATAATCAAGGCTTACACAAAACTTCACGAGTGGGGGTATGGCTATTCGTTTGAAACTTATCAGGATGGCAAGCTTGTTGGCGGTCTTTACGGAAACCTTATCGGAAAGGTATTTAGCGGAGAATCAATGTTTCACGAGGTTACTGATGCGGGGAAGGTCGCATTTTGTGCGCTTGTGGATTTCTGTCTGAAAAACGGTGTGGTTGTGATTGATTGCCAGCAGAAGACGGACTTGCTTGAAAGTCTTGGTGGTGAGGAGATTCTACGGACTGAATATTTGAAAATTTTAAAGGAACACGGAGATTTTCCGTTTACAGAATATGCAGAAGACAAAGGTTAAGGAGTTGATTATGAGTTACGGAGTTCCCAAGGGGACACGTTTGCTTTGTGCGGTAAGCGGTGGCATCGATTCGATGGTTATGCTCAGTTTGTTGAACGAAATGAATTACGAATGTGTTGTCGCTCACTGCAATTTCAGGTTGCGTGGCGACGAGTCGGACGGCGATGAACAGTTTGTCCGTGAAATGTGCGAAAAGATGTACATTCCTTGCTTTGTCAATACGTTTGATACTCTCAAGTTTGCCGACGAAACAGGGCTGTCAATCCAGATGGCTGCACGGAAGTTGCGCTACGACTGGTTCTACGAACTTGCCGAGAAGGAAAATTGTTCGTACATAGCGCTCGCCCATAATTCCGACGATCAGGTTGAAACTGCAATCCTCAATTTTGCGCGTGGTACTGGAATCCGTGGTGTTTCGGGGATGAAACCGCTGGCAGGCAAACTTTTCCGTCCGCTTATTGAGGTTTCGAGGGCCGACATAGTGCAGATTTCTACGGAAGACAACATTCCGTTTCACAACGATTCGACAAATGCTACTACCAAATATGCACGCAACAAGGTTCGCCATCTGGTGATTCCGTTGCTTGAGGAGATAAATGTTGCCGCAAAGGAAAATATCTTGAAATCCGTTTCGTATTTTGCTGAAACGGAGAGAATTATGAACGATTATGTGCGTAGGGCTAAGGAGGCGGTAATGTCGAGTAGCAATGGTTTGCTGCGGATTGATGTTGCGAAAATTATGCAGACTGCGGCACCTTCGACCGTGCTTTTCGAAATGCTGATAGGCGAGGGTGTTCCTAAGCCGTTGGCAAGTGAATCGGTGTGCCTGCTTGAGGCGCAGACAGGTCGCAAGTGTGAAATGGACGGTGTGGAAATAGTTCGCAACCGTGAATATATCGAGGTGCAGAAATCGGTCGGCGAAAATGATGAATCGGTAGTGACTGTCAATGCTATCGGCGAACTGAAAAAGTATGGTTTTGAAATTTCGTTTGCCTATTGCGACGACGATTTCGTGTTTGACAAGAATCCGCAGGTTGCATACATTGATGTCAAGAAGTTGAAATTTCCGCTTACATTGCGCAAATGGAATTTTGGCGACAAGTTTATGCCGTTGGGAATGAAGGGGATGCGTAAGCTGAGCGACTTTTTCAAGGATGAAAA
>CACWOG010000148.1 GCA_902762455.1 uncultured Bacteroidia bacterium
AAAATAAAACTTCTTCTCATAACAATTCTGAAAAATCGAAGACATAAATTTCTTGAGAACGCGCACCGTCCTCGGTTAAATGCACGCTCATCCTTAATTTACAATTATTTTCTAAATATCTGTTATACATAAATTTATAACCACAATCTTTTGCAGCAAGGCTATAATCTCCTTCTATACAAAAAACCAGACAAAGAAAATACTTTTTATTGACAATGCAAAAAAATTATTAAGCATTTCCAACAAATTTGTTAACAACGCATTCACACACCTATATAGTAATAAAAAAAAAGACTGCCAAAATTTTCGGCAGTCTCCAAAGTCATATCCTCTTTTATTTCAAATGGTCATCAAAGTAACGCGTTATTGTCCTCATCAGATGAACCCTGTCAAGTCCGCGGACATTGTGCTCGTGGTTTGGGTAAACGAAATAGTCAACCAGCACCTTGTTCTCGATGCACTTGTTGAGGAACTGCAAACTGTGCTGCCAAACCACCACAGGGTCGATGCATCCGTGGATAATCATCAGGCGACCTTTCAACTTGTCGGTCTTGTTGAGCAGACTTGCCTTTTCGTACCCTTCGGGATTTTCCTGCGGAGTGTCCATATAGCGTTCGCCATACATTACCTCGTAGTATTTCCAGTCGATAACCGGTCCGCCAGCCACACCTACCTTGAATATGTCGGCGCAGTCGGTCATAAGCGTAGTGGTCATAAATCCGCCGAAGCTCCATCCGTGAACGCCAAGCCTGTCCATATCGACATAGCCGAGCGAACGCAGGAACTCAACGCCAGTCAACTGGTCGCGAGTCTCAACTGTACCAAGCCGGCGATGTATAATGCTTTCAAACTCGAAGCCACGGTTAGCCGAACCGCGGTTGTCAAGAGTAAACATCACATAGCCTTGCTGAGCCATATACATATCCCAGCCTGCAGCACCACCGAAACGCGAATTTGTAATCATCTGCGCGTGAGGACCGCCATAGACATAAACTATAGCAGGATACTTCTTGTTCGGGTCATAGTCGGGCGGAGTGATAAGACGATAGTAAAGATCGGTCTTGCCATCGTCGGCCTTGAGTGTTCCAATCTTCAATGTCGGCATCTTGAAATCGGCAAGAGGATTTTCTGCTGTCAGCAAGGTCGAAACCTTCTTTCCCGTAGATGTCTGGTATAGCACATATTCGCGCGGAACGGTAGTTGATTCGTACGAATCGACCAAATATTCGCCATCATTGGAAAGTATAGCATCGTGTTTTCCGCTGTTGCCCGAAATCAAAGTCATATTTCCAGAAGCTATGTTCACCTTGTAAATTGTAAAGTCAATCGGAGTTTCCTTGTTTGCATTGATAATCAAGTCCTGATTCTTGTTTGCGAAGCCATAAATTTCCTGCACCTCGAAGTCGCCCTTAGTAATCTGCGAAATCTGCTTGCCATCTATATTATATAGGTATAGGTGCCAGAAGCCATCCTTACGCGACCAGTAGATGAACTTTTCGGGGTCGTTGGGCAAGAAAGTGAGCGGATGCTGAGGCTCCACATAGCGGTCGTTCTTCTCCTCGAACAGAAGCTTCTCGAACTTTCCCGTTGCGGCATTGTAGCGACGCATCTGCAAATGATTCTGCTCGCGGTTTAGCACCCCGACATAAATCGACTTCTCGTCGGGACTCCATGTTACCATAGTAATGAACTGGTCCTTAGGACCTTCAACATCAAGGTAAACAATCTTCTGCGTTTTCATATCGAACACGCCAACAGTCACCTCCTCGCTGTCCATACCAGCCATACAGTATTTTTCGGGAACCATCTTTGCAACACGCTCGTTGACATCGACAATCGGGTAATCGGAAACCTTGCTGTTGTCCTTGCGATAAAATGCAAGATAGTTGCCTTTGGGCGACCAGAATATTCCGCCGTCGATACCAAACTCGTTGCGGTGAACGGTCTGACCATAAACTATATTGCTATCCTTTTCGTCGCTAACTTTCATAACCTTGTCGCCAGTGCGCACAAGAAGATTATTGTCAACAGTATATGCAAAACTTGAATTTGCAGCGCAATAGGTTGCATTTTCGACATCATCGTCGCATTTTGCAGCAGACTTGATTTTCTTCTTAGCCACATCGAACACGCAAACCGAGTTGCCAACACTAAGTTCAATCTCATTCTTGTTCAACCACTTGTATCCAGGATACGACCTTGACGGCTCAATGCCATTGGCTTTCATTTCCGAAACCAAATCGCCAAGAGTGAACAACACCGACGATTTCTTCTTGTCGAAAGAAAATTCCACAAAATCGCGCCCATCCCACTTTGTACAAGTCTTTGTATCGGGACGAATCTGCAACCCGTAAATCATTTCTGGATAATACTCGCGCCATACGCCAACTACGGCATCATCAATTGTAAAAGATTTGGTCTGCGCACCTAAATAAAAAGGCAGCATGCAAGCCAACAATGAAATTACAAATACAATTCTTCTTATCATTTTTCGCTTATTTTTTATTACGCAAAAATAAATAATTATAGCAAGACACAGCACACCTATTAATAATTTTAGAAAAACTTAATACATACAGTCTAAACGAAGCGCAACAAACACAATCAATAAGTCATTAATTATCAACAACATAGACATAAAACAACCAAATATCCACAAAAATCTTTTTAACAATCCATTGTTAATTAAAATAAAAGCATTATCTTTGCAGCGATTGTTTTTGAGTAAGAGTTTTGTGTATGGGTATTGCTTGATGCCCATATTTTTTTTTGCAAAAGAAATGAAACGGATACTCCACATATTATTTGCAATAGCATTTGCGCTCGTTGCGATATTGCCGGCAAACGCACAAAACGACACCATCGTACAGAGAGTCAAACTGCACGGCATCTCAATAATCCCGCCAAAGCACTTTGAACACGACTCCAGCTCCAACAGGATTTTTCACCAAGGCACAATGACCTCCATACAAATACAAATTGTCACAAAGCGCAACTTCAAACGCATAACATCCGCCATTACAGACAAATACATGCAAGCACAAGGACTTGAACCGCTTGGCAAACAAACTACCACAATGCAAGATGGCAACGAGGCTATCATCTACAGATGCAGGTTCAAGTCACACGACGACAAAGGCAACGAACTATATTTCATCAGGCTAATGCTTTTTACAGGAAACGAAAATACAATATGGGCTACAGCGGATTTTCCCGAATGCATAGCAAAACAGATAGAGCGGCCAATAACAAGCAGCATAAAGACAATTTTATCGGAGCAATAGACGCTCATTTCAATTTGATTTTCAAACAGATAGACAAGCAAACAGAATAAAAGTTAAAAAAGTTTAACATTTTTTTATCAGAATGCTTGTTTGTATTGAAATAATCGCTACATTTGCACCTATGAGTGAAACTCTAAAATATTGAAGACTATGAGTAAGAGTTTAGTAAAGGTATTAATAGTAGTTGCAGTGGCGATTTTCTTATGCAACAGTGCGTTACGTGCGCAACAGCTACCATTGTTCAGCCAGTACATGATGAACGATTTCTATATAAACCCAGCAATAGCCGGCACAAAAGATTATGCTCCGATTGTAATCGGCGTACACAAGCAATGGGTAGGTATGAAGGAAGCTCCATCAACGCAGACCTTATCTGGACACACATCATTATACCACGGAACAATGGGTCTTGGCGGAATCCTGTTTCACGACAAATACGGACCTTCAAGCGAAATAGGCTTCAAGGCAATATATTCGTACATCTTCAGGATTACAAGGCACGACAACATTTCGCTCGGTCTGTCGGCAGAATGCTACCAGTACAAGCTCGACCAGCGTAACTTCGACCCGACATGGTACGACGACCCATCGCTGACTTACCTTATTGAAAAGACTATAATCCCTGACGCTTCGTTCGGTGTTTACGCATACGGCAAACATTACTACGCAAGCTTGACCGCAGCAAACCTCTTCCAGTCGAAGATGAAAGTAAACCAGAACATCAAGGAAAACAAAATGGTAAGGCACTATTTCCTATTTGGTGGATACCGCTTCATTTTTGAAGGAAAGAAGGGCAAAAAAGCTCCCGACTTCGAACTCGAACCGTCAATCATGATAAAGACTACAGAACTCACTCTTCCGCAGTTCGACATCAACCTCAAGTTCTTCATCAAGCAGGACTACTGGTTCGGAATTTCTGTACGTCCGGGCGATTCTTTCATTGCCAACGTAGGTGTCAAGTATAAACAATACTACTTCGGTTATGCTTACGATGTTACATTCAGCGACCTTTCAAACTACACTTGGGGTTCACAGGAATTTATTTTCGGTGTTAACATCGGCGAAAATGCTCGCAAGCACCGCAGTTTCTTCTAGGATAATATTATCTCAAATATTTCAAGGCTGTATCATACAGCCTTTTTTTGTTTTTTGCAACTGCAAAACAATGGGGCTTTCACAAATTTTCATTACCTTTGCATTACGATTGGCACGCAGATTGCCCATATATGTGCCTCGATAAAATATTAAAGAATTAGTGCCATTTTGACATATTGTTTATGAATTTATTTGACGACTACAAAATGATGTCTGACATGGAAGAAGGAGAAAATGTTATTCCTATTTTTACAGACATAATAAAGAAGACAGACGAAATCAAGGAGTATCCCGAAATTCTGCCTATATTGCCGTTACGAAACTCGGTTCTGTTTCCCGGCGTAGTGTTTCCAATAAACATAGGACGACAGAAATCGTTCAAGTTAATCCGTGAAATACAGCGCACTACGCGCATTTTCGGTGCATTGTCGCAGATTGATGCCGAAGTTGAAGACCCGCAGTTTTCCGACATGCACAAGATTGGAACAGTTGCCGAAATCCTCAAGGTTATCGAAATGCCCGACAATACAATTTCTGTCATAATACAAGGTAAATCAAGGTTTGAAGTGCTGGAATACACTGGCAGCGAACCGTATTTTATGGCAAGGGTACGTTACCTTAAAGAACCTGTCGAGCCAAAGAACGACCACGATATGGATGCAATCTTGTCATCCATCAAGGATATTGCCATTAAAATCGTGAGAATGAGCCAGAACGCTCCAGGAGAATTGTCGTTTGCTCTGAAGAATATCGACAACGCGACTTTCCTCGTAAACTACATTGCAACAAACTGCAATTGTACCAACGATGAAAAGCAGACTCTTTTGGAAGCCAATGAGTTAAAGCAACGCGCCATCGGCCTTCTGCGTTACCTCAACGAGCAGAAGCAGTTCCTTGACTTAAAGAATGAAATACAGGGCAAGGTTAGGAAAGATATGGACAAGCAACAGCGCGAATACTTTCTAAACCAGCAGATTAAGACCATACAGGAGGAACTTGGCGGTTCTCCTTACGAAAAGGAAATAGATGAACTCCGCGAAAAGGGAAAGAAGAAAAAATGGAGCAAGGAAATCGCCGAAGTGTATGAGGCTGAGATAAAAAAGCTCGAGCAACTGAACCCAATGTCGGCCGAATTTTCGGTGCAGATGAACTATATGCACGTTTTCGTAGATTTGCCGTGGAACGAGTACACCAAGGACAATTTCAATCTGAAACACGCACAAAAAGTCCTCGACCGCGACCATTTCGGACTCGACGAAGTCAAGGATAGAATTCTGGAACACCTTGCAG
>CACWOG010000149.1 GCA_902762455.1 uncultured Bacteroidia bacterium
ATTATATGGCATACGCAGGGAAGCGGAAAAACAGCATTGGCATTTTATTCAATAAAGAGTCTTACCGAATTCCTTTCAAAGCAAGATACAGTCGCCAAGTTCTATTTCATAGTTGACCGCTTAAGCCTTATGATACAGGCAAGAGACGAATTTGTTGCAAGAGACCTACGAGTGCGCACTGCCGAAAGCAGAAAAGAACTGATGGACGACATAAAGAACAACCATATAACAGAAAACGATTCGGGAGAACCTGAAATTATGGTTGTAAACATACAGAAATTCGAAGAAGACCACGAAAAAGTAGTTTTACCGCAATACAACATAAAACTTCAGCGCATTTTCTTCATCGACGAGGCTCATCGCGGATACAATCCCAAAGGTTCTTTTCTGGCAAATCTGCTTAGTGCCGACACCGATGCCATCAAGATTGCTCTTACAGGCACTCCCCTGCTCTCGGACGAACGCGCTTCGTGGAAAGTGTTTGGCGACTACATCGACAAGTACTACTACGACAAGTCGATTGCCGATGGCTATACCCTGAAACTTATGCGCGAAGACATTGAAACCTCGTACAAGGAAAAACTTATAAATCTGTTTGACGAGGCACAAAAAACCAATCCGCTGATAAAAAAGGGCGACATAAGCAAGGATGTCATAATCGAATCGGAAAACTACCTTAGCAGCCTGCTGGAATATATCATCAAGGACTTGAAACGGTTCCGCATAGAAAAGAACGACAAAACCGTAGCAGGAATGATTGTCTGCGAAACAAACAAGCAGGCACGACGTCTTTTCGAGATATACAAGAACCTACAACCGCATAACGATTCACAGAATCTTGCAACCAATGCCACACCTACATACTCAAAACCAATTGCCGCCCTCATTCTACACGACGAAGGAGACAAGGAGGAACGCGAAGCCATAATCAATGATTTCAAGGACAAAAACAACATCGACCTGCTCATTGTAAACAGAATGTTGCTCACGGGTTTTGATGCAGCACGGCTAAAACGGCTTTACCTTACTCGAAAAATGTACGGTCACGACCTGCTTCAGGCTCTTACTCGCGTAAACCGACCATACAAGGACTTCAAATACGGCTACGTTGTCGATTTTGCCAATATCAAGCAAAACTTTGAAGATACCAACAATGAATATCTGCGCGAACTTAACCGCTGCGACGACGACAATAACAACGGCGAAGACAATCCTACACCACTGGGCGTTTCGATTCTGGAAGACCCCGACGAGATAAAGGAACAACTGCGCGAAATCAAAACCGTAATGTTCGCCTACGCCTGCGAAAACCCTGAACTTTTCAGCCAACAGATTGACGAGATAGACGACAGGAACAGACTGTACGAAATTCGCCATGCCCTGGACAATGCCAAGGCGCTATCAAACCAAATACGCAGTTTCGGCGACGATGAACTGAAAGCATACAGCGAAAAAATGTCAATCGGAGCAACCAGCGACTTGCTGAGCGTAGTAAACCACCGCATCGACATGCTGAACCAGCAGGAAAAACTGATGCACAACGAAGAGGTAAGCGACAACATAAACCTTCTGCTTTCGCAAATAGATTTCCTATTCAAGCGCAAAAGCAGTGAAGAACTTCGCATATACGACAACGACATCAAGGAACGCGCAACAAGGGTAATGATGGAATTTGACCGCAATTTCGACCAGAAAGAGGCTAAATATGTGAACCTTATCGATGAATTCAAGAAATTCCTTTTAAAGATAGGCATCAATCCGCAAAGCGTTTCGGAGATAAAGCAGGATATTGAGTATATGGACGAGGTGATGAAGAAGATTCGCGAAATAAACCGCGCCAACGATGTACTGAAAAGCAAGTACAAGCAGGACGAACGCTTTGTGCGCATACACAAGCGCATTGTCGAAGAAAACGAGAAGCGCACCGAGAAGCACGAAAAACCTGTCATATCCGACAAGGAATACGAAATTGCCGACGGGCTTAACCGCTTGAAAGACTGGATAGACCAGTTGATATTCTACAAGCAGGACATTCTGAGCAACGAGGCTGCATTCGACCAGGATGTACTTTCGCTGGTAAGCGAGAAACTGCTCGACCTGCAAATATCGTCGAACCTTAACGACAGGAAATTCATACAGCGCGAAATAGCCAACGAATATTATGTGCAGTACAACCAGATGTTAAACACAAACAACCAAAGATTATACATTTAGAATGGATATAAAGTCGAGAACAATACAACTGATAGATTCGCTTAAGGCCGTTTGCGGAAACGCGGGTCTGGGCAACGACGGAAACGAATACAAGATAATCACCGAGATTTTCCTGTACAAGTTCCTGAACGACAAGTTTGCACACGAGGCAAAGCAAAACCGCGCATACGGCAAGCGGTTGAGCGACGCCGAAAAATGGGACGCCGAGTACGACAAGTTTACCGACGACGAAGTGGAAGACCTCTGGTCGTACATGAGCCACAACATTCCACGACTGAAGCCCGAACACACATTAGGACACCTGTACAATTCGTCGAAGCAAAGCGGATTCGGCGATATGCTCGACGGTACATTGCTCGACATTGCCAATGCAAACGCCGAAATTTTCTCGATGGCAAGCGTGGGCGATACTAAAATCACCATTTTCGACCGCATAACCACCCTTATTCAGGAAGTGGAGCAGCGCGACAATTTTGCCTGCGCCTTGGTTTCGAAACTGGCCGACTTCAATTTCGAGGATGTATTCGGCGAGAAATACGACTTCTTCTCCGACATTTTCGAGTACCTTATCAAGGACTACAACACGGCTGGCGGTGGAAAATATGCCGAATACTTCACGCCAAAGGCTATTGCGACAATTATTGCAAGACTTCTAGTAGGCGACAACGCACAGCTTACAAGCAAGACCTGCTACGACCCAACCGCCGGTTCGGGAACACTGCTTATGGCATTGGCACACCAGATTGGAACCGACCGCTGTACAATATACAGCCAGGACATTTCGCAGAAATCGTCGCAGATGCTTCGTCTGAACCTGATTCTTAACGATTTGGTTGACAGCATACAGAACATTGTGAAGGGCAACACGCTTACAAACCCAGCGCACAAAAACAGCGACGGCTCGTTGCGCAAGTTCGACTTCGTAGTTTCAAATCCGCCATTCAAACTCGACTTTTCTGACTACAGGGAAACCATTGCTACCGACAAATTCCGCTTCTGGGCTGGTGTGCCTACCGTTCCCGCCAAGAAAAAGGAGTCGATGGCAATATACACCTGCTTCATACAGCATGTCGTAAACTCGATTGCAGCAAGTGGCAAAGGCGCAATCGTTATCCCTACCGGTTTTATCACAGCAAAGTCGGGCATCGAAAACAAAATCCTGCACCGCCTTATCGACGACCACATTGTTTCGGGCGTTGTGAGTATGCCTTCGAATGTGTTTGCCAATACTGGCACAAATGTATCGGTGCTGTTCTTCGACAAGAGCGCCGACAAGACCGACGACGACACCGTAATCCTTATTGACGCCTCGAAGCTTGGCGAGGAGTACAAGGATGCAAACGGACTGAAAAAGGTTCGCCTTAATCCGCAGGAGATTGAAAAGATTGTCACCACATTCCGCAACAAGGAAGCCGTTGACGACTTTAGCGTATGCATAAGCTACAACGACCTCAAAGCCAAAGGCTACAGCCTTTCTGCCGGTCAGTATTTCGACATCAGGATTGAATATGTTGACATCAGCGAAGACGAGTTCAACGCTCAGATGAAAGCCGACACCGACGAACTTGCCACAATGTTTGAGGAAAGCCGTAAACTCGAGAAAGATATTATGCAGCAGCTGGGACAACTGAACTTTGTAAAGTAACTGGAGGACAAGCAATGACTTTCGAAGAATCCGAAAAAATAGAATTGAAACAAAGGCTCAACGAAGCGCTTCCTAAAGAAATCGTTGCTTTTCTAAACACCGATGGCGGTATTGTATATATTGGAGTAAACGATGACGGAACAATTTGTGGAATAAAAAATCTGGATGAAACTCTCAAAAAAATTGCCGACATTTTGGAAAACCAAATTCTGCCAGATCCGCGACACTTAGTAGAACTCGGAACTAAATTCGCTGAAAACAAACATGTTATTGAAATAAAGATTCAGAAAGGCGATGGCCTTTACTACATAAAAAAATACGGACGCAGTTCTCAAGGTTGTTATATTCGTCTAGGGTCCACTTGCCGTTCAATGACCGAGGAACAAATAAATCATATACACAATAAATATTTGGACTCTAAGGTAAAAATCACAGAAATTGCAAGTTGGATAAAAGAACCGACATTCCAGTACCTGAAACTTTTGCTTATTGAAAAGGGGTTCACAATAAACGAAAAAACTTTTGACGAAAACTTTCATCTGCTTACAAAGGAAGGGAAATACAACAAAATGGCAGAACTTCTGGCCGACAAGAACGAGGTGTCAATCAAAGTTGTGCGCTTCAAAGGCAAAGAAAAAGCCGATGGGATTGCAATTCGCAACGAATACGGTGAAAAATGCCTTATTGTTGCAATGAAACAAGCGTTTGACTACTGCTCCGATGTCATAAACGAAACACGCACAAGTTTTAGCAAAGGGACTCGTATCAACACCCCGCTTTTCAATAAGGATGCATTCCGCGAAGCGTGGTTCAACGCCTGCCTGCACAACAACTGGGCAGACGGCACTCCTCCTGCAATATATATTTACACCGACCGCCTAGAAATAATATCCACTGGCGGACTTCCTGCCAACCTCTCAAAAACCGATTTTTTCAAGGGCATATCAAAACCGGTGAACGAAGAACTCGCCAAACTATTCATCCGTCTCGACCTTATGGAACAGACAGGATACGGCATACCTCTTGTAACAAAACACTACGGTGAAAAGGCTTTTGAATTTTTGGATTTCTTTTTGCGCGTTACCATTCCATTCGCCTTCGAAATAGAAAACGACACACAGCAATCGAACGCTGTCACTGTGGAAGAAACTGTGGAAGAAACTGTGGAAGAAACTGTAAAAAAAATTGTCGTACTGATAAAAACAAATCCCAATATTACCGCGAAAGAATTAGCCTCCGCTCTGAAACTGACACGCAGAGGCATGGAAGAGAGAATCAAATCGCTTAAAGCAAGCGGAATAATCAGGCACATCGGCCCGACCAAAGGAGGCTATTGGGAAGTTGTCGGGCAAAATCATAGTGTCACCACAGAAAACATCGTAGAAAACATCGTAGAAAACATCGTAGAAAACATCGTAGAAAACATCGTAGAAAAGTTGCCTGCGACACAAGCCCAAATAGTTAGGATTATAGCGCAAAAGCCTTCAATATCTGCCAAGGGAATCGCCGAAGAATTGTCAATCGCGCCACGAAATATACAAGTGCATATAAAGAAACTACAAGAACAAGGTCTTATCCGCCGTGTAGGCCCCGACAAGGGAGGATATTGGGAAATAGTAACCGGTGCTTCAACAAAACAATCATTGTAAAATATGGAATTGAAAAAATATAAGTTGGGAGAAATTGCAATATCTTATCAGCAAGGAGCTATCCGTTCAAATTCACAATTAGGTATTGGAACAACGAAATACTTAAAAATGGGTGATTTGGATGGCAATGGATATTATTCAACAGATAAAATATCT
>CACWOG010000150.1 GCA_902762455.1 uncultured Bacteroidia bacterium
ACTTTCGCCAGGCATAGCATCTCCAACAACGGTATAGCTGTACATCTGCATCAACGACCTTATTACGCGTACATCAAACGAAGATGTATATGCCGCATTGTTTACGGTGTCGTCAACCGAAAGTGTAAAATTGAGAGTATAGCCGTCTTCAATGGACAACGAAGGCAAAAACTCGAATAAATAGTCCATCTCGACAGTCTCGCCTGCCACAATCGGTGAACACGAAGCAGAATTTTCGAGAATTTCTACATTCGGGTCGTTGCAACTCAAAGTCATAGGCAGCCAAGCATCGGAATTTTGCAGCCCGACATTCTTCAACTGCATGGTGAACGAATAGCCAGCACCAATCATATCTTCGAGAGCATACGGCACCTCATCTGGCGAATAACCGACAAGCGAAATGTAAGCACCCTCGGGAGCAACTACGGGAATATTCTCGATATGCGGAATGCGCTGCTGGCGTGTGACAACGAGCAACACATTGTCGGAAGTAGCCGCCGCAACAAGCGGAACAGTCGCCGAACCGCTAATGCCGACAAGCGCAGTACCTAATATAGTATTGCCATCGGTAACCGCCACATACGAACCCGGGTCGGCTGAAACCAAGAAGGAACCGCTACCATTAATAATATTTGCATCGTGAGAAACCGCATTGGCAGTCGGAATGGAATAATACGGCATCACCGAGCCATCGCCAAGCACATTGTAGGCCTCCCAGTAGTATTTACCCATATCAGAGGCACCTGTAACGGCAAGATTTCCAACATACATTACCGACGAAACGGTATTGAACACCTCATCGTTGAACATCATATCGAACGCACCTGTCTCCGTTTCCGACAACTGCGGAGTCTGCTCGAATACGCTTGTTGCGCCCAATGCCCAATAGTAGTCCTCGTACCAATATGTAACAGGCGACGAACCAATATAGGCGAAAGCGCCCTTCTTTGATGAGCGAATCATCTTCTCGCCGTAGCAAGGAACCGAATATCCGAACTTTCCGCTAAGGCAACAGTTGCCGATTGCAAGGAAATACTTGTCGGCATTGGTAAGACCGTCAACGTCGTCGTTGGTGAAATGCGGACCGCACCACTCCTGCTCGCCGCCGTGGGCTGTGTAATGTGCATACCCAACGCCAGTGCTGAGGTTGTTGTAGCAACCATCGTATGAATCCAAATACGCATATACGTTGTTATATCCGTGAGCGGCATTGAAATAGTTCTGCGTAGCATAGTTTATGGTAGGCTGTCCGATATAGGGATTGTAGGTATCGTCGGAACCGGCAATGAGCAGAGCATTTCCAAGATACGACGGGTCGGGCATAGTGTATTTTTCGTACATAAGCGTCTTGCCGACCACGACATTCAGCTCTTCGGGCGAAGCCACCGACATACGGCTGCAATACATTTCGGGAAGGTAGTCGCCATCGACCGAAGCATAGTAAAGGTCGGTCTGCTGCTCGCTCTCGTCGCCCACAGCACTGGCTGGAATCCTGTCCACATCGCCGACAAGCACCAGGAACACGGGAGCATTGCCTGCCTCCTCGCCCATCGAATAATGAGCGTTCACCCACGACTTGATGTTGGCGGCAGTTGCCGAAGACGAGTTCACATAATTCACATCAATATAAAATCCCTTCTGCGTCTTCCATTCCAGCCACGGCTGCAACTGAGTTGTAAAATCCTCGTGCGCCACAACCAGCATCTTCACAGGCGTATGGTAAAGGTCGGAATAGGAATCGAAAATATCCTTGTTGACAAGTGAAGAATATGTAGAAGCGAAGAATGGAGAATAGCCGTTGCGGAGATTCTTGTCGGTACGGGCAAAGTCAACCGACTCGAACACGACTTCAAGTTCTATGTTGTTGTAAACATAAAGAATATTTTTCACCGGGTTGTACGACAGCGGAGAAATGCAGAGTTCGCCTAATTGCACGCCACGCATTGTTCCGACAGGCGAAATCCAAGCCAAACCGTTTTCGCCTCCGATGAAAGCATCGGTTTCGTAGGCCTTGGCATTGTAGTCGAATCGCGGATTTTTCTCCGACTTGCTGACGGAATGCTGCTGCGGAGCTATTTTCTTGCCATACTGCGACAAGTCGAACTCGCGAAGCGTGAACTTCTTCACAACAACCTTGTAGTTACCGCATTGCGGAATAGCCACGGGCTTTCGCATAACTGGCAGCGACGGACAACCGATTTTTCCCGACGGATAAGTTCCATCGAGCGCAACCGACAGGAAATCACCACTATCCGACAAATACAACTTATCGTAGGAAAGCCTAATTTCAAATCCCGACATTGAAACATTTTCAACGGAAAATTCGTGCTTGGAGCCAAGATTCAAGCCATCAGAACCATCATTTGCAAACATCACGAGAGATAATGCAATGCAAATTAGGAATAAAGCAATTCGTTTCATAAACAATAATTTTATGCAAAAATAAAAAAAGTTGCAGAAACAATTCAAAAAAATTGTACCTTTGCAACTTGTGTTTTTACGCAGTTGTTTTTTAACTTTATTTGCAAATAGTAATTAAAATGAAAAGACTTTTAGCTTTAATAATGTTTGTCGGCCTCGGCATTGGATTGTCCTATTCTCAGGAAGATAAGTCTGATTCGGGAATGGATCAGATTATAGTCCCGACGCAAATAAACACAAGCCCCACCGACGGTGACACAGTGAACACCCTTGTAAACGCAGAGGGACAGGAAGGCAACATAATGTACAATTTCGGTGTAACACAGTGCAACGAAGGTAACTACAACGATGCAATCACGACATTCAGCAATGTTCTGCAAATTAATCCGGAAATGGCACAGGCATATTACGGACGTAGCACCTGCTACCTGCAACAGAAAAAATACGATGAAGCAATAGCAGACTTGAAGGAATATGTGAAACGCAAGAAAGACGATTATGCCACCTACCTCATCGGATACTGCTACTTCCACAAGTCGGACAATGAATCGGCGCTGACATATTTCCAGAATGCAATAGAACAAGGTTGCAACAAAGCCGACCTCTTCTACCACATCGGTGTAATATATTTTAACGATGGGAAATACGACGAGGCAATGAAATACTACACGAGAGCCATCGAAATTGACGACACTCATTCATTCTCGTACAACGACCGCGGATCAACCTACCGTATGCTCAACAAAATGGACAAGGCGATAGAAGACTACAACAAGGCCGTGGAGTTAAATCCAAGAATGGACATTTTCAAGGCAAACCTCGGAAGTGCATACAGGATCAACAAGAATTACGAAAAAGCCTTAGAAGCATACAATGAGGTATTAAACACAAACCCCGACAATTACATAGTACTCAACAACAAAGGTATAACCCAATACGAACTGAAGGAGTATGACAATGCAATAGAGACACTTAATGAATGCCTCAACAAAAAGAATGATTACGCGTATGCTTTCAACAACATCGGGCTTTGCTACTACAAGAAAAAAGAATTTTCTCTTGCAATAGAAGCCTTCACAAAGGCTATTGCCCTCAATCCCAACTACGGCGAAGCATACGTAGGCAGAGGTGCTGCCAAGGAAATGGCTCACGATATGACTGGAGCCTGCTCCGACTGGGAAAAGGCAGAATCCTTAGGAATCACAAACCTGCACGACTACCAGACTCTTTGCAACGAATACAAATAAACCACCAAAACATAAAGGAAATGAACAGATTGAAATTGCATATAGGAATACTGACATTGGCTTTCATATTCGTCTGCCACATATCGTACTCACAGATAAACATCGAAATCAACAAGAAAGAGTTCAAGACCGAAGCCAAGGACGGATACAAGGAAGCTCTGCTCTATATCGCATCGGGCGACGAATTTTTTGCAAGCAAATCTACCGGCGGATACCTGCAGGCTCTGCCCGAATATCTTGAAGCCAACAAATACAACAGCAACTTTGCTGCACTAAATTATAAAATAGGTGTGTGCTACCTATTCTCGTCAGAAAAGAAAAAGGCAATAACCTTCCTTGAAAAGGCATATAGCCTCAGTCCTACAGTATCCATCGACATAAAATATGTACTAGGAAGGGCATATCAGGTCAATTATCAGTTCAAGGAAGCCATCAAGCATTACAACGACTTTAAAAAGATAGACCTTGAAGCACAAGCAAAGAAATCCAACATTAATATCGCGGACTTCAACGCCGATGCAAGAATCAAGGAATGTGAAAACGGAATAAAGTATGCCGAAGCGGTAGAGAGAATGTTCATTGACAACCTCGGTCCAAACATCAACTCGAAATACGGAGACTATGTACCAGTAATTTCAACAGACGAGTCGATGATGATTTTCACATCAAGACGAGAAGGTTCTACCGGCAATATATTCGATGAAGAAAGAAACGAATACTTTGAAGACTTGTACATCTCTTACTGCGAAGGAAAGAACAACTGGTCGCCGGCAATGAATATGAAAAAATTCAACACTACAGAACACGATGCTTCCGCCGGCTTGTCACCCGACGGTTCGGTATTGTACACGTTCAAGAACGGCGACTTGTACGAAAGTATGCTAAAGGGAGAAGACTGGAGCAAGCCTAAGGCTCTCAACAAAAACATTAACACCAAAAACAACGAGACGTCAATCTCAATATCCTCAGACGGAAAACAACTGTACTTCGTAAGCGACCGTCCAAAAGACGAATATGGAACTCCGACTAAAGGCGGAAGGGACATTTTTGTAAGCGAAAGGAACGAGAAAGGTGAATGGGGACCTGCACAAAACATAGGAGCTCCAATCAATACCGAGTTCGACGAGGAAGGCGTTTTCATACACCCCGACAACAGAACAATGTATTTCAGTTCAAAGCGCGAAGGCACAATCGGAGGATACGACATCTTCTACAGCGAAAAAGATGATGATGGCAACTGGGGCGAACCAGTAAACGTCGGTATGCCTATCAACACTCCCGAAGACGATGTATTCTTCATAGTTGCCGGCAACGGAATTTACGCTTATATGTCAAGTGCTCGTGAAGGCGGATTCGGAATGCAGGACATCTGGAGAATAACTTTTCTTGGTCCGGAACAACCTCTTATTGCTGGAACAGAAGACAATCTTATTGCAAGTTCAACGGCTTCCATAAAAACCGATGTAAAGCAGGAAACTGTAGAAGTAAAGAAGGTTAGACTTACAATTATGAAAGGTACAATCACCGATGCCGAAACAGATCAGCCTCTTGAATCGTCAATCGAAATCGTTGACCTCGAAAAGGATGAGATATATGCGACCTTATCGTCAAATGCAGCAACAGGCAAGTACCTGATAAGCTTGCCTTCAGGAAAGAACTACGGTATTACTGCACGCACGGAAGGATATCTCTTCCACAGCGAAAACGTCAATGTGCCGAAAACTTCTTCCTATCAGGAAATCATAAAGGACATAAAGCTGAAGGCAATTAACGTTGGTGCGACAATAATCCTGTCGAACATTTTCTTCGACTACAACAAGGCTACTCTGCGCGACATTTCAAAGGCAGAACTCGACAACCTCGTAAGACTGCTTACTGTTGACTACCCGAAGATGGTTATAGAAATCGGCGGCCACACCGACAATAAAGGTTCTCTCGAATACAACACAAAACTTTCGAGCAACAGGGCAAAGTCGGTTGTTGACTAC
>CACWOG010000151.1 GCA_902762455.1 uncultured Bacteroidia bacterium
GTTCGTTTTCATTATCGCATATCATATTAAAAATGAAATCAATTCGAGTAGGATTTTGTGACTTCTTGTTATCCTTGTCTTGTATGAATAGCCAAAACTCATCATTCTGCAATGTGTATTCAATATGGTCCCATTCGCTGGCTATTTCTTGTTGTCTTAATTGTACATGACGAGGCACTTCTTCATCGAAATTTGAACGATTAAGCATTAATGCTTTGATAAGTTCCGAGTTTGTCAGTTTTATTTTCCCTATATTTAAACGAGTAAACACTTTAATAGGATCTTCTTTAACTGACTCATACCAAATGAATTTTACATTTTGCAGCAATCGCTCATGATATTTTGACCTGTCATTAGATTCCATGTCTTGAAACCATAGTTTTATAGTTTGGAAGTTTGAAAAAACATGGTAGTAGTCAATATTATCATAAGTCTTATTAGTATTTACAATTTTTTTGAAATCATCATATTGTGAAACTTTTTTTAGGAATTCTGTAAAATCTTGTCTCGTTTGGTAGATTATTCTGTAAGGAAACTTATTTTCATTACTGAGATAATGCAAAATAATGAAAATTGTGGTAAGGCGTTGCTGTCCATCTATTACTTCCCATTCACAATTTTTAATATATTCATCTATTTCTTCAATGGATTTTTTTGCCTTAATATCTTCTAAAGCATTAGGAGACCATCTTTTCTTTACCACCAAAGGTTGAAGACTGTAAAAACCAGTTTTATTGTTGTCAATAAATTCTTTCACATCATTAAGCAAATCCTTAACCTGCTGCTCCGTCCATCTATATCCTCTTTGGTATGATGGTATAAAGAACTTCATTCCTAAAAGTTCGCTAACTGATTTCAATACAATCTTATTTTCTGCCATATTGTAGCATTTTACATTTGAACATTTGTGTCGTTTTTTCACTCATCAAAATCCCTCCTCATCTCCTCTTCCCCCAACTTCTTCCGCCATTGGTCGAGTAATACAGGCCTTTGTCGGTGTTGGCGAGGAGTTCTTTGCCGCCGTCCATAAGGTTTTGGAAAGAGCCGCACGAAGTACCCATATAGCGTAACGACCAGGTGCGACCTGAGTTACTGCTATAATATATTCCCTTGCTGGTAACAGCAAGAATTTCATTTCCGTATGGCAGCAGGTCAACAAAAGAGCCGCACGAAGTACCCATGTAACGTGTCGACCAAACACGTCCGCCGCTGGTCGAATATTCAACGCCCTTGGGCGTTATGCGGAGCATTTCGCTCCCTAAATTTATCATCTGTGATAGATGTTTTTTGCAAATTTTCTCGAAGCGAGTATGTCCTGATTGCCGCCATGCCCTTAGCCTTCCCTTCGACAAGCTCTGGGAGCAACTCAGGGGGCGGCTTATTTCCCCATTATTCTCCTCCAAACATCCCTTAATCTCATTTTTTTCTTTGGTATTTTTGGTGTCGCGGTGGATACTATTTCCTCCACCAACATCCGTCTTTCCACTTCCTTATTAGCTTTTTCTGGTCGTCCAATGTTTCGTCGGGGTACTTTTGCTTGTGCTCTTCTTCGATGGCGACGAGTATGCTTTCATCTTCAACTCTTTTTAGTTCCCACTCGTAATAGTCATAATAGCGTGTGTCGATTCGTTTAGATTTAAATTTAAGTTCAGCACCGACTTTAAGCAGTTCGGTCAGTAGTTTTACAGCTTCTTTGTTGTCGAGCAACATAAAGTTTATATAATATCCTTCGACCATCAGGGTGTTAAGGTAATGCAAAATGCACCACTGTATGGAACGTCGGTAAGTGTATTCTCGACCTTTGGCGTACTTGTTTAATATAGGGTAGAGGTTGCCTCCGCATTGTACAAATTCCGCAAGCTTAAAGATTTTTTGTTCGATTGTCGAATAAGTCCACTCCGCACCGCAACAGTCCCAATATTCGCGGTTTCCGAGATTTGCGCCGAATTCTTTAATGTCAGTAATCATAGCTTTAATTTTTTGTGTTTCTTACGACAGCAAATGTCGTATGAGGTTACGCCAAAATGTGTCGTAGGCTGCAATTTGTTTTGTAGCCAATAAGAGAAACCTTAACAAAAAAGGATGCTTTTCGCATCCTTTTTTGTATTTGACATATTCTTATTAAATGTGAATCACTTCGTTGTGTGCGGCAGCGGCTGCTTCCATAACGGCTTCCGATAGACTCGGATGCGGATGTATGGTCTTTATGAGTTGTTTTGCCTTGCCGTTCAACTTCTTGAATGCCGACATTTCGGCTATCATTTCGGCAATGTTGTCGCCAATGAAGTGTGCACCAAGCAGTTCGTCGCTGTTTGCATCAAAAAGAAGTTTTACAAAACCGTCCCTATTGCCTGCAGCCATAGCCTTGCCTGATGCGGTAAACGGGAACTTGCCGACCTTGTATTCGATGCCCTTGTCCTGCAGTTGCTTCTCGGTAAAACCAACCGATGCAACTTCTGGAGTCGTGTAAACGCACGACGGAATATAGTCGTAGTCAATCTTTTCGACATCGAGACCTGCAATCTTTTCAACACAGCAGATACCTTCAGCCGATGCGACATGCGCCAATGCCGGTCCGTGAACGATGTCACCTATTGCATAAACGCCTTCACAAGATGTGCGGTAGTAATCGTCAACAACGACCTTGCCACGCTCAGTTGCTATGCCAAGTTCCTCGAGACCAAGGTTTTCGATATTGGTAACAACACCAACAGCAGAAAGAACCTTTTCGCATTCGATTGAGTTTTCGCCCTTCTTGTCGGTGTATTTAACCAAGCACTTACCATCCTTAACTTCAACGCTTTGTACTGCAGTGCCGGTCATAACCTTTATGCCTATCTTCTTGAACGAGCGTGCCAGTTGCTTCGAAACTTCCTCGTCCTCAAGCGGAACTATTTCTGGAAGGAATTCGATGATTGTTACTTGGCAACCCATTGAATGATAGAAGAATGCGAGTTCGGAACCTATTGCGCCTGAACCTACGACCACCATCGATTCTGGAAGTTTCGGCAAGGTGAGAGCCTCGCGGTATCCGATGATGTTTACGCCGTCCTGCGGAATGTTTGGCATAACCTTAGAACGAGCGCCAGTTGCAAGGATTATATGGTTGGCGGTAAGATTTTCAACGCTACCATCTTCCTTTGTTACAGCAAGTTTGTGTGCCTCAACGAGCTTTCCTGTTCCGTTGATAACGGTGATGTTGTTCTTCTTGAAGAGAAACTCGATGCCCTTGCTCATTCCTGCTGCCACTTCGCGGCTACGTGCGATAACCTTCTCGAAGTTTGGCTTTGCAGTGCCTTCAAGTTCGATGCCGTAGTTTTCGCTGTGCTTCATATAGTTGTAAACCTGTGCCGACTTCAGCAAGGCCTTTGTAGGAATGCAACCCCAGTTGAGGCAGATTCCGCCAAGCTGTGCACGTTCAACAACTGCAACCTTCATTCCGAGCTGTGATGCTCTTATGGCAGCTACATATCCGCCAGGACCGCTGCCCAATACTATCAAATCAAAATCCATGTCGTTTTTCTTTTAAAATTGTTGTGCAAAGGTATTACTTTTTTCGGAAGGTAAGTGAAAATTGTACGGATTGTTTTTAGAAACAAAAAAGGTTTGTAGTGATAGAGTTTTTTATTATGTTTGCAATCCATTAAATAAAGCTATTATTTATGGTTGATTTGTCGAAACTAAATAAGGAACAGAAGCGGATAATTGCCGACTTGCATAGTCCCGACGAGGAAATAATTGTCGATACCCTGTACAGGATTCGTGAGGTTGGCGACGAATATTGCATCGACCCGATGATAGAGGTATTTTTTTCAACGCCGTTTGCCAATGTGCGCACCGAAATTGGCCGTGTTTTCCTCGACCTCAAGAGTGCAAAGGTGTCAAAACAAATTCTTGAAAGCCTTTCTGGATATATGAAGCACGAACTTATTGGAGAATTTATTTCTAACTTGTGGCAATCGTCGGTTGTGTTTGACGATGTTACGCCTTTCGTTGAAAAGTTTGTGGATGCCGACGAAATGCTTGCTTTGGACTGTCTTTCACTAGTGGAAAACAACCTTGGCAACATATCGGGCGAATCGCTCGCCCGTAGTCGCGAAATCGTGAGGAGTAACTATGGTTCGTTCAACGGAATGAAGAAGCAATTGGCTGAGGATTTAATTTCAATTTTAGAAAGCCGTAGCGCGTATGATGAGTAGGAATTTATTGTGCATTTTGTTTGTTATGCTTGTGTCGAGCTTTGCATTGGCACAGGAAAAAGTGTCCACCATAGACAGTTGTTTTAATGCTGCGAAACAATATGAGTCTAATTCTGATTTATATAATGCTGCTTTGTGCTATTCGGATGCAATAAAGATTGCAAGGAAAGAAGACAAAAGCAAACTTCCTGAATTGTTGCTTGCTTATTGCCGTGCATTGACATATCTGGGCGATTATTCGGGCGCACTTATTANNAATATTGAAGAGGCCGAATCGCTGGCACCTCGCGACAATGAATCTCTTCGCGGAAGATTAATGACGGCATACGGAACCATTTATTTCTTCCAGGGAAATTTTGACGAGGCGCTTAAATACTACAACGAGGCATTAGTATGTGCCGAACATAATGGTAAGCCATTGGCAATTTCAATTTCCCAAACAAATATTGCCTGTGTTTATGGCGAAAAGAAGGAATATGAAAAGGCAATCGAGATGTTTGAGAAAAGTCTTGTGGCTCAAGAAGATGCAAAAGACAGTTCTTCTATTTCTACTACAATTTTTAACATTGCGCAATGCCACATAGATTTAAAAAATTACGAAGAGGCTTACAGGCAATTGAATAAGGCGTTGGAAGTAGCAGAGAAGTCAAATACCGAAATTTTGACCTTATGCTTGCAGGGACTAGCAAAAATTGAAGCACACAATTCCAATTTCGAAGAAGCCGAAAGGTTGTTGGACAGGAGTGAGAGCATTGCTGTTGAGAATCATTTTCGACAGGCATTGCAAAACCTTTATAGGGAAAAGAAGGATTTTTATGTAAATCAGGGAAGGTATCGCGAGGCTTACGAATACTTGTCGAAGTACCAGGAATTTTCCGATTCGTTGTTTTCCGAAGATACAAAGAATAAACTTAATGCTCAGAGGGTTAGATTTGAGTTGAAAGAAAAGGAACTTCAGATTGAAGACCAGAAAAATACCATCGAGCAACAAAAGTTGATGAGGCTATTCCTTTTTATAGTCATTGGCTTGCTCCTTGTCCTTGTTGCAATGATTATAAGAATTTGGCATATTCAGCGTGTGAGAAACAAGGAATTGGTGCAAATCAACCAGACCAAGGACAAGTTTCTGTCGATAATTTCGCACGACCTTAAGAATCCCGCTATTGCAATCCGCAATGTGTTGCAGGTGTTGGCTGAAAATTATGAAAATTTAAGTAGGGAGGAAATATTGGAATTGGGTATTCAAGTGCTGCAGGCAAGCGAAGAGCAGGTAAAACTCATTTACGATTTGTTGAACTGGTCGCAGATGGAGGTCGGCAGAATGCCGTATGCACCGACAAACGTCAACTTGAGCGAAGTTGTTGGCAATGTTGTGAATCTCAATAAGATGAGTGCTGGAAGCAAGGGTATAAACATAAAGGCCGATGTGCCTGATGACATTTTTGTTTACGTCGACAGAAATATGCTCGAAACGGTTTTGCGTAATTTGTTGTCGAATGCAATAAAGTTCTCGTATGAGAATTCCGAAATCAATATTTCTGTCGAAAATGCAGATTCCAAATATATAGTTTCTGTTGTTGATAATGGAGTTGGTATTCCGAAGGAAAGGATTGACACCATTTTCAGCATGGATGCCAAATCTACTATCGGTACACAGGGCGAAACTGGCAACGGGCTTGGTCTTGCCGTATGCGACCGGATGGTAAGAAAGAATGGTGGGGAAATTTTTGTCGAAAGCGAGCCAAATAAGTTTACTAAATTTTATTTTACTATAAACAAAGCTAATGTCTAAGCAATTGAAAATAGCAATAGTTGACGATCATCCTTTATTCCTAATGGGAACAAGGATGGCGATGATGCCATTCTACGATTTGAACCTCATCCGTACATTCTCGTCGGGAAAGGAATTTTTAGAGTCTTTACCATCTTTTATGCCAGATGTGGTATTACTCGATATTATTATGCCAGAAATGAATGGCTTGCAAGTGACCGAAAGACTTCGTGCTGAATATCAGAATATTAAAATTTTGATTTTGTCGGCAGAAACCGATGAAGAAACAATACTGAAAGCAGTTGAAATAGGTGTTAATGGGTTTATAAGCAAAGCTTCGCAACCTAATGACATATACAATGCCATTGAAACCATTGCCGATGGAGCCGACTATTTTGGTCGTGACATTGCGCAGATTTTAAACGAGGTGGCAGCAGGGAAGAAAATGCAGGATGATGTGTTTTCACCGCGTGAACTCGAAATAATAAGGTATTGTGCCGACGGTCTTATGAGCAAGGAAATTGCAGAAAAACTTAGCATTAGTGCAAGGACAGTCGAAGGTCACAAGCTGAGCATTTTCCGCAAGATGGGAATATCAAATACCGCTGAACTGATAAAATATTCTGTTAAGCACGGTATTGTAAGATTGTAAGAATCATTGAATTGTAAAATTGTTCAAATATTGGAATAATTTCAAATATAGAAGTCGTCGCACGCAACGACTCTACAATTTGAAAACAAAATAAAACAATTTTAAACCAATCTTGAACGTTGAACATTGAACTTTCAAACCACTTGAACTTTAAACGTTGAACCATTTGAACCTTGAACTTTTAATCTGCATTCGTACTTCGTAAATATTTCTTACATTTGCAGTCCAATGAAATTGTCGGTCGTCATAGTAAACTACAATGTCAAGCATTTTCTCGAGCAGTGCCTCAATTCTGTTGCTGCCGCTGCAAAACATTGTGAGACAGAGGTGTTTGTCGTTGACAACAATTCTGTTGACGGTTCGTGCAATATGCTCCGCGAGAAGTTTCCGTGGGTAAAGCTTATCGAAAACAAGAAAAACTACGGCTTCTCATACGCCAACAATCAGGCAATCCGCGAATCGGCAGGCGAATATGTGCTTCTGCTAAATCCCGATACGGTAATTGAAGAAGATACTTTGAAGTCGGTTTGCGACTTTATGGACTCGCATCCCGATGCCGGTGGGCTGGGAGTGAAGATGATTGACGGCAAAGGTCGTTTCCTGCCCGAGTCGAAACGCGGTCTGCCGACACCCAAGGTGGCGTTCTACAAGATTTTCGGTTTGTCGAAACTTTTCCCGAAGTCGAAAAAGTTTGGCAAATACCATCTTACTTATCTCGACAAGGACGAAATCCATAAGGTTGATGTGCTGTCGGGTGCATTTATGCTTCTGCGTGCCGAGACCTTGAAGAAAGTAGGTCTGCTCGACGAGACATTTTTCATGTACGGCGAGGACATTGACCTGTCGTACCGCATTACTTTGGGCGGCTACAACAACTATTATTTCCCAAAGACGACAATCATTCACTACAAGGGTGAAAGTACCAAGAAAGGCAGTGTAAATTACGTAGTTGTGTTCTACAACGCGATGAAGATTTTCGCCCGCAAGCATTTTTCCGAAGGTGCCGGACTGATGATTTTCTTCATCAACCTTGCAATTTACCTGCGGGCGGCAATGGCAATTGCTGGCCGATTCATAACCAACGCCATAACGCCGATTATTGATGCCTTGCTGATTTTGACAGGATTCTTGATAATCACGCCTTTGTGGGAAACTCATCTTTTTGGAGAAGGAAGTGCCTATCCTCACAACGTGTTTGTCGGAGCAATGATAATGTATATTTCGGTATGGCTGCTGTCGCTACTTCTTTCAGGTGGCTACGATAAGCCGGTGAAGATGAAGAATATATATAAAGGTATCGGTATCGGAGCAATTGTAATTCTTGCTGTATATGCCTTGCTGCCGATGCGTTTGCGTTTTTCGCGCGCACTTATTCTTCTCGGTACAGCGTGGACTCTGATAGTTGTTCCGCTTGTGCGTTTGTTGCTGAACTACACCAAGTTGCAGGTTTTCAAGGTTAATCTGCCCAAACGCAAGAAGGTGGCGGTTGTAGGAAGCAAGGAGGAGTGCCGTTCGCTGGTGGGACAGCTTATGTCGTCGCGCACAAAGATTGACATTGCAGCATACGTTAGTCCAGAATCTGACACCGACAAGTTTTTTGCCGGTGACATTACCCAGCTCGATGAAATCATCAATATTAACCACATTGACGAACTTATTTTCTGCGCAAAAGACATTCAGGCACAGCAGATTATACGGACAATGCTCAATCTTTCGTCATCCAACTTGGACTATAAGATTGCAAGTCCAGATGGCTTTTCGGTCATCGGAAGTAACTCGATAAATACTACAGGCGAACTTTACAATGTTGACATCAACGCTATTGACAAGCCGGAAAACCGTCGTTCGAAACGAATGTTCGACATTGTAGTGTCGTTCTTTATGATTGTGCTTTCGCCAGTGCTGATTTGGTTCATTAAAGGTAAGTTGAAGGCATACGCAAATTTGTTCGCGGTATTGTTCGGTGGCAAGACTTTTGTTTCGTATCGCTCTGATAAAAACGATGTTAGCCTTTTGCCAAAGATAAAGAAAGGTGTATTCAGCGTGGATATGATTTATGGCCGTGATGTCAAGAAAGATGTCACCGACAGGCTTAACATTATGTACGCCAAGGACTACAAGGTTTCGCACGATGCGATGATGGTTTACAAGTTGTGGAGGAAGTTGGGATGCAATTAGCAGGGAAGAAGATTTATCTCCGCAAGATGGAGCCAGAGGACTTGGAATTTTTGTACACAGTAGAGAACAATCCCGATTTTTGGTATGTGAGTGAAACCAAAGCACCGTATTCACGCTGGGAACTGAAACAGTACATCGAGAATTATTGTTACGACATATTCACAACCAAGGAGTTGCGCCTGATGATTTGTGACTATGTTTCGCAAAAGCCCATTGGTATTGTCGATTTGTTTGAGTACCATCCATTGCACAATCGTTGCGGTGTTGGGATTATTGTCTTGCCCGAATATCGAGAAATGGGTATTGCCACCGAAACACTTGGCATTGTTAAGAATTACGCTTTCAAAACATTGTTGCTGAAACAGTTGTGGTGCCTTATTGACGAAAACAATAAATCCAGTATAGTTCTTTTTCAGAAATGTGGTTTTGTGCAAAGTGGAATACTGAAGCAGTGGAAGCAAACCGAGAATGGGTATGCAGACGTGTCTGTTTGGCAGTGTTTTAAGTAAAATCAAATAAAACATAGGTATATAACAAAAAAGTCCGAACTTTAGTCCGAACTTTTTGTAACCGACTGATTTTCAATCTTGGTTGTGGTACCTCCTGGAATTGAACCAGGGACACCAGGATTTTCAGTCCTGTGCTCTACCAACTGAGCTAAGGTACCAGTCGTTTTTGCGGTTGCAAAGGTACGTTAAATTTTGGAACTGACAAAATTTATTTCAAAAAATGTTTAAAATTTTAAAATGTGGCTTTGTCGTGCTGAGTTATAAAGAGTTAAATGATGGATGAAAAGTAATTTTTGAACGTTTGGTACATGGCTCTTTCATTTAACCGCCCCCTGAGCCTGTGGCTGCTGAGCGAGTCGAAGTATCGAAGGGTAAGGTTAGTAGCATTATATCATTTCGTTACCTTGACGACAAGCTCAGCCAGCGGATTTATTCAGATGCTAATTATTTGTATCACAAATAACAATATGGTCCAAATGAAAGAGTCGTGCGTTTGGTACTTGTGTTTGTTCAAATTTTGTTTACTTTTGCGTAAAAATTGTCTTATGCTTTGTATATTCAACACTTCCAACGATGCCTATTTCAATATGGCTGTTGAGGAATATGTATTTACTCATTTCGATGATGATATTTTTATGCTTTGGCGCAACGAACCGGCGATTATTGTGGGGCGATTCCAGAATTCGCTTGCCGAGATAAATCTCGATTTTGTCAAGGAAAAAGGAATTAAGGTGGTTCGCCGTCTCACAGGAGGAGGGGCTGTGTTCCACGATTTGCAGAACTTGAACTTTACTTTTTGTGAAAGCAATAGTATTGGAAATTTCCGAACTTTTACGCAGCCGATACTCGAAGTGCTTAACGGTCTTGGCGTTGATGCCCGTTTCGAAGGGCGCAACGACCTTATGATTGACGGACGTAAGTTTTCGGGCAATGCGCAGTGTGTGAGCAACGGACGTATTTTGCATCATGGGACTTTGCTTTTCGATACGGCAATGACCGATATGTCTAATGCTCTGAAAGTGAATCCGTTGAAGTTTGAGGATAAGGCTGTGAAATCGGTGCGCAAGCGTGTGACAAACATCAGCGAGCATCTTAAACAACCGCTTTCCGTATTGCAGTTCAGCGATTTGATAATGAAGCATATCATGGATACAAAGCCAAATTGTCAGATGTATGAATTTTCTGCTGATGATATTGTTGCGATAACCAAGCTGCGTGATGAAAAGTATTCGACTTGGGACTGGAATTTCGGACATTCACCTAAATATTCGTATTCGAAGATGATAAGGACTAAAGGTGGAAATGTTGAAATCCATTTGAATATAGAGAAGGGCGTTATTGCAGGAATCAAGATTTATGGAGATTTCTTTGCAAAGAAGGATGTTTCGGAATTTGAAGGTTTGTTTGTCGGTGTGCTACACGAAGAAAAGGCAATATCGGAAAAACTTGCAAAAGTAAACACGGAGGATTATTTCCTTGGCGTTACTAATGAGGATATTTTGAAGTTGATGATTTAGTTATAAATAGATTCCTACATAAATATCGCCATCAGATAGTATGTAACCATACCGATTGCTGCGCTGATGGGGATTGTTATAATCCATGCGATAATAAGGTCAAGTGTAACGCCCCAGCGCACTGCCGAGAGACGTTTGATTGAGCCAACGCCCATGATGCTTCCTGAAATTACGTGTGTGGTGCTTACTGGAACGCCCAGATGCTGTGTGATGAAAAGCGTTATTGCACCTGCCGTTTGCGAGCAGAAGCCTTCAACTGGAGTTATCTTTGTGATGCGGTTGCCCATAGTCTTTATAATTTTCCATCCGCCCGACATTGTGCCTATTGCTATTGCGGTTATGCAGACGATGGGAATCCAGCTTGGTGCACCTGTAAGGTTGGCGTTTGTGCCGGCATTTGTTATTGTGTCGGGCAGAAGCCATTCGCTAAGTCCGTCGAAGCCATATTGCGAGCCGTAGGCTACCATTGCGCAGGCAATCAGACCGATTTCCTTCTGCGAGTCGTTAAGTCCGTGACCTATGCTCAAGCAAGCCGACGACAGAAGTTGTAATCTCTTGAACCATTTGTCGGCTCTGTGTGGCTTTGCTTTTCTTGCAATCCAGTACAGAAGTATTGTTATAAGGTTTCCAGCAATGAAACCGATAAGCGGTGCAAAGAATATGAACATTGCAATGTAACCTACTGTTGACCAGTGTACAGCTTCCCAGCCTTTGGCGGCTATGGCGGCACCTGTAAGTCCGCCAATCAGCGTGTGCGACGAACTTGATGGTATTCCTTTCCACCAAGTAATGAGGCTCCATGTTATTGCCGCAACCAGACCTGAAATTAGCAGAGGCATTGTTACGTATGCTTCCTCTACGGTTTTCTGTACAGTGTTGGCTATGTTGAATCCCAGCAGGTATTCGGCGATGAAGAATGCAACAAAGTTGAAGAATGCCGACCAGATTACGGCTTGGGTAGGGGAGAGCACCCTTGTCGATACCACAGTGGCTATCGAGTTGGCTGCATCGTGAAATCCATTTATGAAGTCGAAGATAATTGCTAAGATGATAATCGTAATAAGAAAGCCCATGTTATGCGTATTTTACGATTATAGTCTTGATGATTTTGCCCACGTGCTTTGCCATGTCGGTGGTTCGCTCCATGTGCTGTACGATTTCCTTGTTCTTTATGATTTCCTTGTTGTCTGTTTCTTCCTCGAAAAGTTTCTTTACAAAGTTCTCGTAAATTTCATCGGCTTCCTGCTCTAGGTCGTGGAGAAGTTCGCACTGCTTGAGTGCTACATCCGGATTCTTGTTGACGGTCTTGAGTTCGTGCAGAGAAACGTTTATTGCCTCGCAGCATTCGCTGATTATTTCGGTCATACGTACCGAAACGTCAGGAATTTGCTTAGGACGGAACAAAAGGATTCGTTTTGAAGTGGAATTTATGAAATCCAGCGTGTCGTCAACGGTTTCGCAGAGGCTGTGGATGTCTTCGCGGTCGAAAGGTGTGATGAACGAGATGTTCAGTTCTTCGTAAATCTTTGCAATTTCGCTATCCGACTGGGTTTCGCATTCCTTTATAAGCTTGTAGTCTTCTTCCATTTCTTCAAAAGTCGGCTTTTTGATGAGTTCGGCCTGTCTTTTTGCGGCTTTTGCCAGTAGGTCGCCGACTGTATTTATCATCGGGAAGAACTTGTTTTCCTTGGGTTTAAATCTCGAAAAAAACGAATTAATTGACATTTTTCCTTTTAAATTTTTGAGTTGCAAAAATATCGTTTTTCAATATTTCTTGCAATACCTATTTTGTACATTTCTTGTCAAAAAAATGGCGAAAAATTCAAAAATCAGCCATTATTTCTCTGATATACAAATAATTTCCACTATTGTGCCGACCATACATATACTTGCTGCCAATGGCTTGGTTTCGTATTCGACAATTACTTGTTTGCCGTCTTCAAGTTTTATGTGGTCGAATTTTCTGAGATTTGTCGGCTCTAGTTTTTTGCCGTTCTCAAGCACAAGCACCCACGAGCATCCGTCAAGTCCGGTCAAGTTCTTTAATGTGGCTGTTACTCCGTTGGGACACAGAATTTTATCTTCTTCTGGCACTTGTGTTTCTATTGTATTAATAGGTTTGCTGCACGATAAAATCGTACAGCAAACCATTAAAATCAATATTGCAATGCAGTTATAAGTTCTCATACCATTCTGCGTTTTCTGCGTATAGTGAATAGTATGTGTTGAATAGTTCTGTGCGCTCGTTCTTCTGGAAAATTGAAACTATCCTGCCGAGGGTTGCAATGTTCAGCTGGATTTCCTGGGCATTGGTGTTTCGCGTCTGCTTGTCGAGCGACTTGTAGTAGTTGAGTTCGGTAAGAACCGATTCTATTCCTGCAACAAGTATGCTGTCGGCGGTTTCGGCTTCACCGGCCTGATAGTAGCCTTCGGTGTAGTCGCAGTCGAAATAGCTAACCGGATACATTGCCGGCGGCATTACCGAGTCGCACCTTGCCATAACTTCCTTTGCCTTGTCGGTCTTGCCTTCCTTGACAAGTGCCTTTGCGAGTTCGCCGAAATTGCTTCTTATCTTCACAATCTTGGTGGTGCGAAGTATGGTCTGGTCGATGTAAACGTTCGGGTCGTTGATGTTGCCCCAAGTGTAAACGTTCATCAGGTTGTTGTACATTACATCGGTGTTGATGTCGCTGCTGGCAACGCCTTCTGGAGCCTTAGCCTTCTTGTTCATCGGTGTGAGCCTGTATGCAAAGCCCTCGTTGTGGAAGTAGTTGTCGAGGTTGAGCGTGTGGCGGCTACCAAGTGATGTAATGTAAATTGGACGCTCCCAGTCGTTTGTGTTCAGGAGGTCGAGAATCATCATCTCGTTCTTGAGCAGGTATTCCCTGTTGAGGTCGATGTTCAGAACGGTATCGAAGTAAATTTCTGTACCTTCTTCAGTTTCCTTGTAGAATCCTGGATATACGCAACCGTATTCGATTACTTTCTTCGGGTCGGCCTTGAACGAGAATTTCTTCGATGGGAATAGATAATATGTGTCGTCGCCTGATTTTACTGAATTCTTGTCATCGGCAACATATTTCATAAAGTCCGGAAGCGGCATAAATCCGTTTTCCTTGCGACGCGAATCGACCATAAGCTGGTCGCGTGTGTTGGGTTCGTACTTTATGCGTTCGAGAGTCAACGGCATGGGCTTTGCGTCGTAGCTTGCACACTTCATCTGGTCGATGTACCAGTCGGATGCGAAGTATGGCAGACAGCAAATCTTGACATCTGGTCTTATGCCTTCAACTTCCTGAGCGTACCAAACGGGGAAGGTATCGTTGTCGCCGTGGGTGAACAGGATTGCATTAGGAGCGCAGGTTTCCAAGTAGTTGCGAGCAAAGTCGTGTGCTGCGTAACGGTTGCTGCGGTCGTGGTCGTCCCAGTTTTGTTCAGCCATAATGTAAGGCACGGGAGCGCAAATCAGCAAGGCAACTATTCCTGCAACTGCACCAGGTGTGAACTTCTTGAACAGTTCGTAGATTGCAGCCGCACCAAGACCAATCCATATTGCGAAAGCATAGAACGACCCTGCGTATGCGTAGTCACGTTCACGCGGTTGAAGTGGCGTCTGGTTGAGGTAAACTACGATTGCTATACCAGTGAGAATGAATAGCAAAGAAACAATCCACCAGTCCTTTGTGTTCTTCCATAGCTGATAAACAAGTCCGATGAGACCGAGTATAAGCGGAAGCATAAAGTAGCGGTTGTGTCCCTTGTTGTTCTTCAGGTATTCGGGCAGGAGGCTCTGGTCGCCGAGACGTGCATTGTCCCAGGCGTCGAAACCTGTAATCCAGTTGCCGTGGATGGTATTGCCATGTCCTTGAATGTCGTTCTGCCTTCCGGAGAAATTCCACAGGAAGTAGCGCCAGTACATCCAGTTGAGCTGGTAGTTGACGAAGAACTTAATGTTGTTGAGACCTGTCGGCTTCTTCTGCGATGCCTTCATTCCACCAAAATCCTTGTAAACCGAAATATGGTCGGCTTCGCGGCTGTACATACGCGGGAAGAAGCGGCATCCGCTATCTTTGAAAACAGGCTTGAACCTATGACCTACGCTAACATACTTGTCGCCACGTTTGGTATAGATTTCCGAGGTGTTCTCGTATTTTTCGAACTGAGCCGAAAAATCCTGTCCGTACAGAAGCGGACGGTCGCCGTACTGTTCGCGGTTGAGGTAGGAGAGCAGGTTGAACATATCTTCTGGATTGTTCTGGTTCATCGGCGGATTGGCGTTAGACCTTATAATAATAATAGCGTAGCTCGAGTAGCCGATAATAATCATTGTAAGGAACAGCATTGCCGTGTTGAGCAGCGACCTGTGTTTCTTTGCGATAAATTTTATCAGGCAGAATACCATTGCTGCGATTATCAGTATGTTGAGGAATGCGTTTCCTGTGAAAAGCAATGCACCGGTAAGTATCATCGCCAATGCCGGGAAAATTGTGTTAAGGACA
>CACWOG010000152.1 GCA_902762455.1 uncultured Bacteroidia bacterium
AGTTAGAAGCCTACGCAAACCTCGACACTGTGTGTTCAGGTTATGAAATAACTTTAACTGGCATAGCTCATCAACCGCAAGAGCAGGCACAACAATACTCATTAGTAAGCAGCAATTACTCCGACTCGACACAATTTTTACCAGATGGCTGCAACCTATCCTTTAACATGGATGTTCATACGCCAGACTCTTTTGCAATAATTAATTCCACTAGCGAAATAGACCATTTTTATATGAATATCGAACATTCATTTTTCGGAGATTTGAACATTATGCTCGAGTGTCCAAACGGGCAAAAGTGTATGCTACATTCAAGAAGTACAAACACTTCCAGTTTACCTGCTATGGATTGGACTTTAACAGGAGGAATACATCTGGAAGGTTCAAAAGATGGGATGAATCATTTTTTAGGAATGGCCATAACAAGAACATCTACATGTCTTGAAACACCTGGAACAGGCTGGACATACCGCATTTATCCCGACGGAACCATTCCGTTCGGGAGTTCAAGTCCAACAACGACCTATTATTCATACCTATCCGATCCTTGCAATGACGAACACGCTACCGTTCAGATTGTTGACACGGCACCACGAAACGGAAAATATGGACCGTACGAAAGTATGACGTCTCTAATCGGCTGTCCAATAAACGGAACTTGGTCCCTGCATATTAAAGACGATTGGAGTATTGACAATGGGTATCTTTTTGATTGGGGAATAGTAATAGAAAATTCCATTAACGAATGGGGGATTATAAATAATACATCAACATCCTCGCAGTCTTCTTCTTCGCCAACATACACATTAAGTGATTTTTCATGGAGCGGAAATGGCATAGATTCAGTTTATACAGAAAACGGAATAACAACAGCAACAGCAATTCCTACTGTCGCAACTGGCGGTAATCAGGAATACACATTTTCTTGCACCGATAATTTAGGTTGTTCGCACGACACAACAATAAATGTATATGTTGGCAGAGCTATTGAAACGCCAGAAATAGATCAGGTTGTAACAGATAGTCTAAACCACAATACAATTACATGGACAGCCATTGACAACGATGAAATACAGGAATACCGCATATATCGTAGCGTTGACAGTACAAACTACGACCTCGTAGCAACAATTCCAGCATCGGAACCAACTGTATGGACAGACGAAACCACAGATTTTTCTGTTCGTCCATACTGGTACTATATAACGGCAGAAGGAGAATGCGAAACACCACAAAGCCTGCAGATAGAATCAATGTATTTTACAACCATCATCGAAACAGATGTGCCTCAGACCACAAACGAAGGGATAAACTACGCCAATATTTGTAATGGTCAAAGCATAACATTCACAGCTACAAATACATTCCACGGCAACGCCACATACGAGCAAAACGATGAAAATCTCACTTACGACTGGATAATCGTAACGGGAAGCCACGATACAATTGTGATGTACGATGCCGGAAGACAAATTAGCAGAACATTTGACACAAGCGGCGGATTTCGCATAAAATGCCAATCCCACGACATATACAACGCAAACAACAGCAACGACTACACAATTGATGTTCAAGTTTCTGTAAGACCGCAGATAGAAGCCACAGCAAGCCAAGATTCCATTTGTTCTGGCTCGGAAATAACTCTAACCAGCACAGTAAATCCAGAAAAATGGCAATCGCATATACCTGTTAGAGGAAATTATTATGGTACAGACCTAATACCTAGTAACGGAGATGGTTATTATAGTTCTTATTACAGCTCAAGCATTGAAATTAATGCACATGATTCGTCGGCAACCATAAACTCAATAGATAACATTGACCATGTTTACATTAACCTTGAACATTCGAATTTCGAAGATTTAAGCATTATGCTGGAATGTCCTAATGGACAGAAATGTCTGTTGCATGCAAATTCTAACTCATCACCTACATCATTGGACTGGACATTGACAGGCGGAATACACTTGGCGGAATCAAGTTCAGCACCAGGAAGCGCAATATTAGGAATAGCCCCTAATCCAATGTCAACATCAAATCCTTGCTACCTTACTCCAGGAGAAGGATGGACTTACCGCATATACCCCAATGGAACTGAACCATGGGGATACCGCAGCCATGTTCACAATATATCCTTTACCGATAGCTGTGGAAACGAATACACCAAATGGGCAATTGACACAATTCCATATTACAGCCCAAGGCAATATGGTCCGTACGAAAGTATCAACTTGTCGTGGAATGGAAACGGCATATCAACTGATACTACCGACAATGGTGCATCAATCGCAATCCCAAGCTCCCCAACCACGGGACTTCAGGAATACACATTCTCATGCACCGACAATTTTGGGTGCTCATACGACACGACAATAAATGTATATGTCTATCGCACAACTCCAATCCCTGAAATTAAAAGTGTTAGCACAAATGTGTTGAACCAAAATGTTGTAGAGTTTGTTCCCGACAACGATGAACACATTACGCAATACAACATCTATAGAGGGACCAACGATGACGACTACGAATTTGCAGCCACACTCCCACCCTACACAACAATATGGACAGACATGATTGCCGATCCAACGCTACAACCATACAGCTACATTGTCACCTCCAACGACAACTGCGGAGAATCGGAAATGACCAGCCACCACCGTACAATGCACCTCTATTTGGAAGCTGGACAAAATGGAAATCAAACACTTAACTGGACACACTACGAAGGATTCCAATACGATACATATAAAATATATCGAGGCGCAAATCCATTTGCGATGGAACAGATTGGCGAAGTACCAAGCGACCAGAACTCGTTTACCGACAATACCTCAGACAGAAGTTACTGCTACTATCAAATACAAATATCAAATGCCAACAATAACGATATTGTTGCAAAATCTAATATTGTCGGCACAATACTAAGTTCAATAGAAGGTTATGTCTCAAACCTTAGCGTATTTCCCAATCCTGCAACGACAACACTTAACATAACATCATCAGAAACAATCGCTTCAATAGAAATATTCTCCGCGACAGGACAATCCGTCTTGCAAACAAATGTCAACGGAGATAGCACAACTTGCGACATAAAGCACCTTGCGTCAGGCATATACTTAATTGTCGCACACGACAGAATCGGATTGGCAAAATTTACAAAGGAATAAAGATTCGTTTATGGAAACTGTATTTTCAATAATAATGGCAGCAATGGGCATATCGCTGCTGATTTATGCTGGAATTGCGTACTTGTCTGGCGATCCGATAATTTTGTTCCAGGGTGTATATTCGTTTCCGAAAGGCAAAAAGGAGAAAAAGGAATATGTCCGCAAAAAGTTTGTAAAAATTATCGCGCTTATTGCACTTTCGTTTCTGGCAAGCGCGCTTGTAGGCTTGACGCAGATTTATTGGCTTGCAGTAATTGTTTTTGTCTTGGGCATAGTTCTTACCGTAATAATCGGCAAAAAGATAATGAACAATTAATTATTATTGTACACAAAAAAAAGAAAGTCATTCCGTAAAGTAGAACGAACAGCTTAAGGAACGTTGCTTGTGAGTTCACTTATACGGAATCTCCCATTAGTACACAGAAGGAGATTCCGCATAGTTGAACATTACAACGCTCCCCCTACCGTATCGCGTGTATGTTCTGACTTGTGGAATGACGGTCTTTTTATAATTTACTGATAATCTAATCATTATACCATCACTATCAAATCTCCAACTTTTGCACCTGCCGCTTTGCACAAATCGTCGGGATTTATCTTGAACTGCAAGCCACGCACTCCTGCGCTCACATAGATGAAATCAAAATCCTTACAGGTTGAATGTATGAATGTCGGAAACTGCTTTTTCATGCCGACTGGCGAACAACCACCACGGATATAACCCGTCAGAGGAAGCAGCTCCTTCATAGGGATAAGATTGCAACTTTTGTTGCCTGTGGCTTTTGCGGCAAGTTTTAAGTCAACTTCCTTGTCGCCGGGGATGACGCAGACGAAGTATCCGTTGCGGTCGCCATGCAGGACCAAAGTCTTGAATACCCTCTCGATAGGTTCGCCAAGTTGAGTGGCAATGTGTACCGCGCTCAGGTCGTTTTCGTCAACCTCGTAAGGAATAAGTTCGTATGCAATTTTCTTGCTGTCAAGCAGACGGGCTGCGTTGGTCTTCTGTATCTTTTCCTTTGCCATCAGTAAATCTCCTTTGCAATAGTTTCGTTTGTGAAATTAAGTGTCTGCAAATCAACATTTTCGAGCAGGACAATAGGTAAATGCGTATTTTTGTCAAAATGCAAACCTAAAGAAGAAAGCAAATCCTTCAAAGTCAGCTTTTTATTCTCAATCGATTTTGCATCAAAATGCGGACAAAGTATTCCGTTCAGAAAAATCATTCTTTCCCTCTCCACCAAACCGGAATTTTCCTCACCAATTTCGACAAGCCTGCCGTCATCCGAAAATGACAAACAGCAATTCCTTATGAAATCGCACCCTGTAAAGACATAATTTGCTGCGAGATGCTTCATAATGTGTTGTTTTCCAGTGCGGTGGAGTCTGTTTTGCTTCCGCCTATTTCTGCAATGTTCTGGTTGAATCTCTCAACAATGCGCTCGTAAATGCCCCTCAGCTTATTGGGTTCGTTCTCCAGATACCACAAAATGCTCTCCTCAAACGATTCGCGAGTGCAGCCATACTTGTCGTAAATGCTTTCGTAAATGAGGCTATCGACTTGATACTGAGTTAACGAGGTATGTCCGTCAACCTGAACAAGTCGTAGTGAAACCATTGCATCGGCAAGGTGCATTTCGTAGAATATGTTTTCCATTGTTTCTTCCTCAAGCACGCGCTCCTCCAAAACCATCTGTTCTTGCTTGCCGGGCATATTGCACGAAGCAAGCGTCAATGCTACAGATACAAATATCAGAAAGGCAGTCCTACTCATCGTTGTGCGCCTTTTTAATCTTCTTGTAAAGGTTGGATGCAAATACAAAATCGTTCAGTTCGGGATTGTCGGTAGTGAAAATATCGTCCTTTGAGCCTTGCCACCACTTGTTGCCCTGATAGATGAAGCAGATGTTGTCGCCAATCTCCATTATGGAGTTCATATCGTGGGTGTTGACAATGGTGGTTATGTTGTATTCGACAGTGATTTCCTTGATTAGCTGGTCGATAAGAATGGAAGTCTGCGGGTCGAGGCCGGAGTTTGGCTCGTCGCAGAACAAATAGCGCGGATTTAGAGCTATTGCCCTTGCAATTGCGACGCGCTTCTGCATACCACCGCTTATTTCCGACGGGAACGAATGGTGTGCATTGACAATTCCCACGCGGTCGAGGCAGAAATCTACGCGCTTCTGCTTTTCAGCTTTCGACATCTTGGTAAACAGGTCGAGTGGCAGCATCACATTTTCTTCCACATTGTTCGATGTAAACAACGCGCTTCCCTGGAACACCATGCCCATCTCCTTGCGGATTTCGCGCTTGCCTTTTTCGTCCACATTCACAAATTCGCGCTTGTCGAAATAAATTTCGCCGGTTTCGGGGGTAACAAGTCCCACTATGTTCTTCAGCAACACGGTCTTGCCCGAACCGCTACGGCCAATAATCATATTGACCTTGCCGGCGTCGAAGGTTGCATTGATGTCCTTCAGCACATGCTTTTCGCCAAAAGTCTTATTTACATTTACAACTTCTATCATGTGAGCATTACCTGTGTTAAGATAAGGTTGAACAAAAGGACTGCTATAATGCTGTAAACCACAGCCTTGGTACTGCTTTCGCCGACTTCGAGAGCCCCGCCTTCGGTGTAGTAGCCGAAAAATGCCGAAATGGATGTTATAAGTATTGCGAACACCGCGATTTTCACCACCGTATAAGTGACATAGAACGGCACGAAAGCGTAATGCAGACCATATATATAATCGGCAACCGTTACAATGTCAGGCGAAGTGAAAGCGATGAAGAAACCACCTACGATACCGAGCATAATGCTAAGCAATGCAAGGAAGGGGAAGGTGAAAAATGCAGCCACTATCTTAGGGAGAATAAGATAGTTAGCGCTATTGACACCCATTATTTCCAATGCATCAATCTGCTCGGTGATACGCATTGTTCCGATTTCGGATGCAATGTTTGAACCGACTCGTCCCGACAGGATAAGGCAGACTATTGTGCTTGAAAATTCGAGAATCATGGTGTCGCGCGTGCTAAGACCGATGATGTAGCGCGGTATAATCGGCGACTCGAAGTTGATACCCATCTGTATGGTAAGCACGGCACCCATGAACACCGAAACTATGCAGACGATACCCACCGAATCGAAGCCAATCTGCTCTATTTCAGCCTTTAGCCTGCGGAAAAATATCTTTCTATTGACAGGTTTGGAGAATACCGAACCCATCAGCGAGAAGTATTTGCCTATGGTAACGAACAAGTTCATTTTTCAGTCGCAAAAAAGCAGGACAAAGGTAGTCAAAGAATTTTAAATACGAAAAAATATATTCAAAGATTGTTTTTCATTCAGATTTAATTCTTAACTTTGTTCAATATTTATAAAACGCAATTATATTATGAAAACAAAATCTATTCTTCTGGCAATTGCCGTACTTTTGTGCAGCAAAGCATTTGCATACGATTTTTCGGCAGTTTGCGAAAGCGGGCAAACATTGTATTACAGCATTACATCGAATGTGGAACCATATACAGTGGCAGTTTTTGGAATGAGCCATTATGATGAACCATTTAAAACATCAATCACAGGTGATGTTATTATTCCATCGTCGGTGAACAATGATGGCATTACCTATTTAGTTACAAGTATTGGCGAACATGGATTTTCAGAATGCTCTGAAATTACATCTGTAACAATCCCAAATTCCGTTACTAGCATTGGCAATTCTGCATTTTCTTTTTGCAGTGGATTGACATCTGTTACAATCCCCAATTCCGTAACAAACATTGATGTTTGGGCGTTTGGTTATTGTAGTAATCTCTCATCGATAGAACTACCTAATTCTATTACGAGCATCGGTGGGTGCGCATTTTATGGATGTAGTGGGCTTACTACGATAACAATACCCAATTCTGTGACAAATATTGGCGAAGGTGCATTTAAAGACTGTAGCGGGCTGACTGGGACTTTGACAATTCCAAGTTCTGTTACAACCATTGCCAGTAGTACATTTTATGGGTGTAGCGGACTTACTTCTGTAGTTATCCCAAACTCTGTAACGAGCATTGGTGATGGTGCATTTTATGGATGCAGTGGGCTTACAACACTAACAATACCCTCATTATCAAGCATAAGCAATAAAGTATTTGAAGGATGCAGCGGACTGACAACGATAACAATACCCAATTCTGTAACGGATATAGGTTATGAAGCATTTAGAAATTGTAGAAATCTGACAACATTAACTTTACCTAGTTCTATTGCTAGTATTGGATATGGTGCATTTACTAATTGCGACAATATGACTGCTGTTTATTATGAAGGCAGTGTGGCAGAATGGTGCGTAATATCTTTCTCTACAGAACCAGGCCGTGGTGTGTCGTCAAATCCACTGAATGTCGGCCACAATTTATATATAAACAATGAACTCGTAACAGACCTTGTGATTCCAGAAACAATAACGGAAATAAAGGATTTGACATTCATAGGTGCAACTTGTCTGACATCCGTAACACTGCCGAATTCTATTAAAAACATTGGTTTTTATGCATTTTCTGATTGCAATAGACTTACATCGATAATTATTCCAGAATCTGACACTTGCATTGGACATGGAGCATTTTCTAACTGTAGCGGACTAACATCAGTTACTATTCCAAATTCAATTAAAACCATTGGAGATTATGCTTTCTACAGTTGCACTGGTCTGACATCCATAGAAATACCTAATTCAGTTACAAGGATCGGCATTAGAGCATTTTATGGATGCAGCGGACTGACATCAATAACCATTCCCGATTCTATTACTAGGATTGAGAGTAATGCATTTGGCAGCTGCACAGGACTGACATCGGTAATCATACCAAATTCGGTAACATGTATTGGTTATTGGGCGTTTGCTTATTGTAACGGTTTGACATCCATAGTTATTCCACAGTCTGTTACAAGCATTGAACACGGTGCTTTTGAATATTGCACCGGACTAGACACTATTTTTTCAAATGCAACAACACCTCCAGTGATAGATGAAGAAACATTTGAAGATGTAAACAGAAACATTCCCGTCATTGTTCCCTGTGGAAGTGTTTCGGCGTACAAAAACGCTGGTTATTGGTATAGGTTTACAAACATACAACATGATTCTGATTGTACCGGTGTGGAAGAAAACGAAATTGCAGACTTGCAGATTTTCCCCAATCCAGTCAGTAATACGCTCAATATCACATCGTCGGAACAAATTTTATCAATCGAAATCGTTAATGTGATTGGGCAGGTTGTTTATCGCACGGAAGGAAATGGCAACAATGCGGTTTGCGATGTGGAAGGATTGGCAAACGGGGTGTATGTGGTGAGAATATATAATTCGCGCACTTCGACTACGCTCAGTGAGCGAATTATCCAACGAAAATTCATCAAGGAATAAAACAAAATGTTTATGATAATTGTAGGGGCAGGATTCAAACCTGCCCCTACAATTATATACACTCAAAATTAACCGTAATGTATTTGTACACAAACAAATCCATTT
>CACWOG010000153.1 GCA_902762455.1 uncultured Bacteroidia bacterium
TTTTCTTGAAAATGGCGGCTTTGCTGAAAGGATGAGAAGGATGCGAACCGAGGAAAAAAGGAAGGTGGATGGCAACACTAAGGACCTTAAGGCCGCTAAGGACTTTAAGGCCATTAGTGACAGTCCAGCCACCACCAAACATTTCATAGGAGAAGTTGAAGAAAGCAAAGCCGACAACAGCGCACTTGCAGTAACCGATGGCGTTGTCCAGCCGCCACAGGTAAACCCGAATATTGCACGATTCCGCAGGCACAAGACAACCCTCACCGCCGACGAATACATTGCCGGCATACTGCGTTCCGACCCCAATATTCTCGGTCAAGCAATAACCATGGTTGAAAGCGTACGACCTGAACACCAAGCCATTGCGCAAAAAATCATCGAAGGCTGCCTACCACATTCCGGCAAGTCGATACGAATTGGCATAACTGGTGTACCCGGTGCTGGCAAAAGCACTTTCATCGAAGCACTTGGCGTAAAAATCTGTGACCTGAACCATAAACTTGCTGTCCTCGCCGTTGACCCGAGCAGCGAACGCAGCGGAGGCTCTATTCTTGGTGATAAAACCCGCATGGAAAACCTCACCTCCCACCCCAACGCCTTTGTCCGTCCCTCGCCATCGGCAGGTTCGCTCGGCGGAGTGGCACGTAAAACACGCGAAACCATAATCCTTTGCGAAGCAGCAGGTTACGACACAATATTTGTGGAAACCGTTGGCGTTGGTCAGTCGGAAACCGCTGTTCACAGCATGGTCGACTTCTTCTTGCTACTGCTCGTCACTGGCGCAGGCGACGACCTGCAAGGCATAAAGCGCGGAATTATGGAAATGGCCGACGCAATTGCAATCACCAAAGCCGACGGCGAAAACATTACTCGCGCTCAACTCGCCAGTACCCAATACCAAAACGCACTGCATCTGTTTCCTATGCCAAAATCGCGCTGGACACCCATAGCAACAACATGCTCATCACTTACTGGTGCTGGAATTATGGACATCTGGGAGCTGATTACCAAATATGTAGCCCACACAAATGCAAACGGCTACTTTGACTACAACCGCAACGAGCAGGCTAAATACTGGCTCTACGAAACTATAAACGAGGCTATTAAGAACAGTTTCTACCAAAATGAAAAGATAATAGAGAGCCTTCCCGACTACGAAAAAAAAGTGCTCGACAACAAAATCAGCAGTTTCGTTGCTGCCCACGAACTTTTAGCAAAATACTTTGAAAAATGATTGGACAGGAAATAGTTTACAAGGCATTAGCCGACTTGGACATAAAATTTGAGTATTACGAATCACCACGCGACTTTTCGTCGGAAGACGACGGTGCATTCTGGAAACGCATTGGCGCCTGCCGTTGCAAAAACCTGTTTATGCGCAACCACAAGGGCAACCAGCACTACCTGCTCATTTCCGACTACTACCGCGACATCAACATACACGCTATCGAGCACAAGTTAAAACAGGGAAAACTTTCGTTCGCATCGCAGGAAAGAATCGACAGGTGGATAAAAGGTACGATTGGTGCAATTTCCGTCTTTTCGTTACTCAACGACACCGAAAACCACACAATTGCATTCATCGACAAAACTTTGCTCACGAAGGAACGGCTAACATTTCTGCCCAACCAACTCAACGCATTGATTTCCATCAGCACCGAGGATTTTGTAAGGATACTCGACTATACTGGCAACAAGTACGAGTTTGTTGATTTGGAAATTGCAGAAGACATTGAATAATACTAACAATCTTCCATATATTTCATAGGTAGCACCCATTCTTTGGAATATTTTTAATAATTTTGCAGCGATGCGAAAATTAGTAGTTTTCATAGTAATATTGCTGCTCGGAATTACAGCATTCTCTCAGCACGAAGGCATTCGTCGCTATTTTTCGTCGTACAAACTCGACAACGACACCACAGCCGATTACAGTTTCTACAACGACACCACTATCGATAACTTCTACAAGTTCATGCCACAGCAAAAAGTCTCAGACAATACGCTTGGACTTCTAAACCCGGGAAATCCATATCTTCCAGCATTGTTTTCGGACAAGGAAGCATCACACGACTTCGTATTTCTCAACAACTACCAGGCTTTCATAAAATCGCACAAGGATGTCGTTTACTTCGACGCACAAACGCCATTCTCCCGCTTCGACTTCTACGGAGGCAACAAAGGCCTTGAAATTGTAAAGTTCATACTAAGCCAGAATTTCACCCCATACTTCAACCTTACGTTCAACTACGACATTTCCAATTCCGACGGATTCTACCTCAACAGCGCATCAAAAGTGAACGCCCTGAGCTTCGCAGGTGCATTTACAAAAAAGAAATACCAGAACCATTTCAACTTTATATTCAACAAGATAAACTGCAACGAAAACGGCGGAATAGCCGACGTGAACAGATTTATGAGCGGGGACATCAGGGCTGTTGACAACAACGTTATGCTAACAAAGGCGACAAGCACAATTTCACAACTCGGCGGGCAGTACAACCACGAATACCGCTTCGGTCAATACACCATCGACACCATAATTCGCGACGAAAAAAACGACACCGTCATCAACAAAACCCTGCGCAGCAAGTTCTCAATCGTCCACGATGTAACTTTTGACCGCTATATACGAAAGTACCAAGACTCAAAATCATCGTTCTACACCAACATCTACAGCGACTCGACCAAAACAAACGACTCGGTTACATACTACCAGTTCAACAACAAGCTTCTAATGTGCCTAAATATACAAAACGACTCGACTGGCAACTTTTTGAAACTATATGCGGGATTGAAAAACAGAACTTATTCATTCCTGATTGATACCACACACAAGACCACCTACAGTTCGACATATATCACCGGAGACCTTATCTTCAAGCACAACAGAACCTTCCTTCAGGCAAATGTCGATTACTGCCTGTTCGGCGGAGACGCATACGACATAAGCGCATCGGCCAAACTGCAACAGATGTTTGGCGAGAACCTTGGAATAAACGCAAAGGTCGGATATTCGCTAGCATACTGTACCCTTTTCGAGACCTACTACACATCTAACAATTTCAGATGGGACAACGACTTTGCCAAACCAGGAGCCGCCAATGCCCATATCGACTTGTTCCACAACAAATTCCAGTTTTATGTAGGTGCAAATTTAAATCTTCTGCACGACTACATAATCTTCGACCAGCAAGCTCTGCCTACACAGATTCACAACGCCAACTTAATTGTAGATGTGTATGCAAACAAGACTTTCAACTTCTGGAAGTTCCACTGGTACACAAAGGTCGCCTACCAATACATTTCCGACAAGCAATATGTAAGGCTTCCTGAACTTGTGGGCTACACAAGCCTTTACTTCATGACCGACATGTTCAGCAAGGCACTCACGCTCCAAATAGGCCTCGATGCCAAGATGAACTCGAACTTCTACGGCTACGCCTATATGCCGGCAACGGCAGTTTTCTATCTGCAGGACGACCAGAAATTTGGCTTCTACCCCAACCTCGGATTTTTCGTCGGAGCAAAAATCAAAAGATTCCGCGTATTTGCAAAACTGTCGAACTACAATTCGCTATTCATGAAGCCGACATTCTTCTCGCTGTACAGGATACCCGACAATCCTTTTGCATTCAACTTCGGAATTTCGTGGGAATTCTACAACTAGCATAATGGACAGCAAGGCAAGAATATCAAGGATAACTGTGCTGTCGGCATTGTCGATGTGGATTGTCGTTGGCTTCTTAAAACTATATATAGAAGAAACAAAAGAAGTCCCGCCAGAACCATTCGAACGCGACTATAGCGGAATCGCCGCATCAGAGACATTAAACGTAGCACTGTCCGAAAACGCCACAGAATACTGCATCTTCAATGCTACGCCTCGTGGATTCCAGCTCGAAACCCTTGAAGATTTCTGCAAGGAACACAACCTCGAACTCAATATAATCCCAATTTGGAACGAAATTATTGCAGAAAGAGCTCTCGCTGCAGGCAAATGCGACCTAATTGCAAAGCACGCCTTCGTGACCGACAGCACAATGTCGCAACCGCTTCTACGCTCAAGCCTTGTAATACTTTCTCGTACAAAGCAAATTCCCGACACCATTTACACAACTGGTACTCATAGGTTTGTCACCAACTACAATGGGAAAACAATAATTTGCAGCAACATCTTCTCGCCGGAAAAGATTGCGCGTAAGGTTGCATCGGGCGAAATAAATGCCGCCATATGCGATTCGGCGCTTGCTCTCACCTACCAGAAAGCATATCCACAACTCAAAATAGACACGTCAATATGCCTGCCACAAGACATTGTGTGGCAAACCAACCCCAACGCCAAAGTCCTGCTCGACAGCATCAACGCATGGCTTTCACGCGTAACCGAAACCAAGAAGTACAAGCTTCGCCACGAAATCTACTACTCATACATAAACATAAATGTATCAAGCCTATACTATTCGGGAAACGGCAACAAAATAAGCGCCTACGACAACCTCATTAGGAAGCATTCCAAGAAACTGCAATGGGACTGGCGCTACATAGCCTCGCTGATATACGAGGAATCGCATTTTTACCCGAACATAAGCAATCCATCTGGCGCCTACGGACTTATGCAGCTTATGCCAGCAGCCTACCAGAAGTTTGCACACGACAGCGCCGACATTTCCGACCCCGAAGTACAGCTTATGGCTGGCATAAAGCACGTTGACTACCTAAAAAAACACACTCCCGAATCTATTACCGATACCGCCGTAATAATCAGGTATGTGCTTATGGGCTACAATGCAGGGCACGGACACTCGGAAGACGCTTTCCACCTTGCCGAAAAATATTCTGACAACCCAAACTCATGGCACAACCTAGCGGAATATATGAAACTACTATATGACAAGAACTACTACACCGACCCCGTAGTAAAATGTGGCAAATACAAGGGCAGCCGCACAGTAACATTCACCAACAGCGTAGTGAACAGGTACAAACATTATAGAAATTTAATTAAGGAATAAGAAATCAATTCTCAAACGATAGCTTTCCTTCTTCCTCTCCTTTGATTATTACCTTCATTCCAAGAAAAGCATAATTCTGCTTCAACGAATCGATGTCGGCATCGCGAAGACGGATACATCCCTCGCTAAACCTGCCAGGAACAGAATTTTCGTTGTTGGTACTGCCGTGAATGCCAATGCCAGTAAATGGTGACGACAAACGCATAAACCAATTTCCGTATGCTTTTATACTGCCACGTCCATCGCCAAAATCGTGAGTCCACCACGACGAATTTTCAATTTTCTCAATTCTAAACGGTTTCTTCAACGAAGCCTCTGGTGTACACATATCGCCACGTTTCTGCTTGTCACCGAAATTCTTGCCCAGACAGCAATCGAAACGAGCAACCATCACTGTATCTTTCTTACTTGCCTCGTAAACTGTAAGCTTCATTTCCTTCTTCGACACTACTATGAAACATTTTTCCCGCACCTTAGGCGTTCCGATACCAATTGTGTCCTCCTTTACCACAACAGACTCTTTTTTATCTGTAGCACCATT
>CACWOG010000154.1 GCA_902762455.1 uncultured Bacteroidia bacterium
GGGGAGACTTGCGCATCTTCATTAGGAGTTTTTGTTGTGTTTTATTCGTATAAGTATCTCTTGATACTCTTTTTGGGCGTTTTTTCAAATTCCTGGTCGCGAACCTGTATCTTGTTGATTTGCATATAGGCTGGCATTTCGGAATTTATTTGTTTCTGATATTGAGCAAGTTCGGTTTCAATCTGCTCCGACGACATTCCCTTTGTGAGGTCGGGATTCGGGTAGATGATAGAAACAATCTTTGCGGCACGGCTTACAACTACGCATTCAGAAACCAATGGGAAGTTGCAAAGTCTCGATTCTATTTCTTCAGGGTAAACATTTTGTCCCGAGCTAGTGAGAATCATGGTCTTGCTGCGGCCCTTGAGCGAAATGAAACCTTCGTTGTCGATGATTCCGAGGTCGCCGGTATGTAGCCAGCCGTCGCTGTCGAGAGCCCTTGCTGTTTCTTCTGGATTCTTGTAGTATCCGCACATTATGTTTTCGCCACGGAGAAGGATTTCTCCAATCTTGCCGGGTGCGCTCGATTCTACCTTTGCTTCGAGGCAGTCAACGAGTTTGCCTGCTGCATACAACTTGTTGGTTTTCCATCCGCTATATGCTACGAGAGGACCGCATTCTGTCATACCGTAACCTACGGTGAAGCGGAATCCTATCTTCTTGAGGAAGGTTTCTACTTCGCGGTTTACCTTTGCGCCACCGAGGATAAGTTCGATGAAGTTGCCACCGAATGCTTCTTCGAGGGTCTTGCGTATCTTGCTGTAAATGATGCTACGGAGTCCAGGTATCTTGGTCATGAACTTGACTGCTGGCTTTTCGAGCGTCGGCTTAATCTTGCCCTTGTAGATCTTTTCAAGAATCAGCGGAACCGAAAGTATCAGCCTTGGCTTGTATTCGCCGAATGCCTTGAGGATTACCTGCGGTGAAGGCAACTTGCCGAGGAAAATGATGTGGCAGCCTTCGGTGAGCGGGTAGAGGAAGTCGAAAGCACAGCCGTAGCAGTGTGCCAATGGCAGGAACGAAACCAGCTTGTCGCCGCTTACGAGGAACATGTTCTCGCGTGCGAACTTTATGTTTGCTGCCAGTGCGTTGAGTGTCAGCATTACACCCTTAGGACTGCCTGATGTGCCTGATGTGTAAAGGATTACGCCAAGTTTCTCGTTTGGCTGAGCTGGCAGGGTGAAGTCCTTTGCCGAAACTTCTGCCATATTTCTGCCGTAAGTGTGGCTTTCGCCGTTGCGAACGAAATAAGAGTCGAAATTGTCGAGCTTGAATATTTCTTCGAGCAAAGTGAAGTTGTTGACATCCATCTTGTTAAGGATGTATTCCGAAATAAATGCTATGCGTGCATCGGAGTGGTTTGTCAGCGCGTATATATCTTTAGGTGTGAAGTCCTGCAGAAGTGGAACGATTACTGCTCCGTAGGTTGTTGCTGCAAGGTAAACACATCCCCAGTTTACCGAGTTTTTTCCTACTAGTACAATTTTGTCGTCTTTCTTTATTCCGCAGTCGTAATCCTGAAGTGCTGGAAAATTCCAGTTGTTTACAATCGCGTTTTTGTAATAGTCAACAAATAATTCCTTAATCATTTTTTTTTTTTTTATTTGTTTTTGAATTTTTCTCGAAATTTTGCGATGCAAAGAAACGGACAATAAAAGTGCTACTAAAATAAATGTGGCAATGAATTGTGTTATAGGTGCTAAACTTTGTTTTTAGGGGTGAAATTCTTCTATGAGGGGCGAAGTTTTTGTGCTGGGGTGAAAATCTTTTGTGCATTTGGGGCGAAAATTCGGTTCGTGGGATTGGATTTTTTGTTGAGTCGTAGCGTGCCTCGGCTGATTGGATTCTAGTGGCGCGTTTTTTCTTTTTCGGTTGTTTGAAATAAACTTCGTTGAATTGAAGGTTGTCTTCGTCGTGCTAAATGTTGCGTTGATTTTATTAACTTTTTCTTGTTAATTAAAGTGCTTGTTTGTAAATTTGCGCGTTTTTATTTTTATTAGAGGTATTGTTTCATTTTGGCTATGATTGCCGATTGAAATTTAAGGATTTGAAACGAATAAAATTAATTTGATATGAGAAGAAAAATACGCTTTGCAGTTCTTGTGTTAATGGCATTGCTGTCTTATGTTATTAATGTAAATGCTCAAGGACTTGAAAATTATCATTTTTCAACAGGAGATAATGGAACTTTTCTTTCACCGACTTTTACAGAACTAATCGCTTCGGGTGTGGATGATGGTAAATCTGCGTTGACAGGCATCGGTTTTACATTTGTATACGATGGCGTTGAATATACTCAGTTTTCTGTAAACTCTAACGGAAGGATGCGATTAGGCGGTACTGTTATTGGCACTACTTATAGTAATCCATTTAATTCGAATAATTATAGTGGAAACACACCTGCCATAGCAGGAGTTGGACGAGATTGTAGCACAGGTGCGGCAGGGTATGTGAAAACTGGTTTGTATACAGATGGTAACCAAAATGTCAGGGTAATAGAATGCCTTTTGAATAAAGATTCAAATACTGCGGGAACAACCTACATAAAGTTCCAGTTTCAGTTGTATCAGGGTTCCAACGAGGTAAGGATTGTATATAGTGGTGACTACACAAATGCACCCTCAAGTTATCAGATAGGTATTGGAAATGAATCTGCAAACAAGTTTTGGTATGTTAATCCGACCAATCATACTGCATCTTATTCGACTACATATACATCAACGAGTTATAGTGTTTATCCAGGAGCTGGTCGGTATTATTCATTTATAGAATTGGCTTCAATACCTTACATTTGCAATTTTGAAAATAGTATAGAAATTAACAGGTGGGTTCTCGCTAACGGTTCCCAAGCAAACTATTGGAAAATTGGAAATGAGACAAGCAATAGTTCTTCAAATTTTCTGTATATTACTAATGATGGAACGGCAAACTCCTATACGATTAATAACGCGACATCCTATGTGTATGCGTATAAGTACATTAAGATTGAAAGTGCCGGCGAATACGTTGTATCGTTTAAGTGGAAGTGTAATGGTGAATCAAGTTATGATTTGCTTCGAGCTTTTTTGATTCCATTAAGCGCAAATCCGACGCTTACAGGGGGTGCCGCTAATGGACAGGGCAGCAACACGAATAATTTACCTACAGGTTGGATTGATGTAGCTAATCCGCTGGGAAAACTTAATTTGCAAACTAATTGGATGGTAAGTAGCCAGAAAGTTGATATTAGCACAGAAGGAGTATATTGTTTGGTGTTTTTCTGGAAGAATGATAGTTCTGTCGGTAGTCAACCTCCTGCAGCTATCGACGACATAGAGGTGGCTTCTCCTTGTACGGCTACTGCTGCAATAAGTGTAGGTTCGCTGACGACAACATCGGCTGTAATTACCCGCACATCGGGCAGTGGCGTGAAGTACGACATTCTTGTCTCTACTTCATCAAACCCTGAAACTGCAACCGAATCGCCAGTAGAGATGACCTCTACAACTCAGACGATAACTGGTCTTACCCCGGCTACCCAGTATTACGCATACATACGAAGCTATTGCTCCGAATACAGGCATGGAGCATGGAGCAATGCTGTAAGCTTTGTTACAACATGCGACAATACTAGTACATTAAGTGCTAATGTACTAGGCTCTACATCAGTGTCATTGACACGTACATCAGGTAATGGAGTAAAATACGATATATTGGTTTCAACCTCGTCAAACCCTGCTACGGCAACAGAATCGCCTGTAGCAATGACATCGACAACGCAAACGGTAAGCGGTCTTACACCTGCAACTCAGTACTATGCATATATACGCAGTTATTGTACGCAAGATATTTATGGTGCATGGAGCAGTGCAGTAAGTTTTGTTACAACATGCAACCAGACCAGTACATTAAGCGCAAGTGTCCAAAGTTCAACATCGGTTGTGTTGACTCGTACATCGGGTAATGGCGTGAAGTACGACGTTTTGGTTTCAACCTCGTCAAATCCTGCTACGGCAACAGAGTCGCCTGTAGCAATGGCATCGACAACGCAAACTATATCAGGTCTTTCTCCTGCAACTCAATATTATGCATACATACGCAGTTATTGTACGGAGAGTCTTTATGGTGCATGGAGCAGTGCCGTAGGATTTGTTACTGAACCGGCTTGTACATCAGTTTCCAATCTTGTGGCTAATGCTGGTGTTACTACTGCTGATATTTCATGGTCATATGCTAATGATGTCTTGGGGTATCAGGTATATTTGTCGGCTGGCACAATGAGTGAAAGTGCTTTGGAGTCGGTGTCGTTGGAAGAAGTGTCAGGTAACAGTTATTCTGTGGGCGAACTGAATCCATCAACAACATACTATGTGTATGTGCGTCCAGTATGTAATGCATACGATGTAGGTTCGTGGTCCAATGTTCAGTTTACGACAGGTACGGCGAATTTCACTTTGCCTTACTATGAAGATTTTGAGAGCGGAACAGCTAGTGGCTGGACCTTTAATAATTCAAGTAACGGATGGTATGTAGGCACGGCAACGGCAAACGGAAGTACATATTCGTTGTATATTTCAAATAATTATGGAACGAATAATGAATATAATATTAATAGTACATCGTATTCGTATGCTTATTGCAGACTGAATATTGAACAGCCATGCCTGGTTAATGTTTCGTTCGATTGGAAGAGCTGGGCTGAAAATTCTTGGGATGTGATGCGCGCATTTATGATTCCAGCGTCTAGATATCCAAGTCTTAATGCTGGTAATCCAAATGGAATGGCTGGGTCGAACAATGATGTGCCAACGGGTTGGATTGCAGCTTCGGACCCCTTGAGCGTGGAGTATGAAAATTGGCAGCGTAGTACTAGTAATGTAGTATTATCGGAAACAGGAAACTATTATCTTGTATTCTTCTGGAAAAACGATAACACTGCAGGATTTAATCCTCCGGCCGCAGTGGATAACATAAGCGTAGAAATGGTGTCAACATGTTTGCCTGTCGCAAATGTAAGCGTTGACAATTACGATAAATATTCATCCGAACTTTCGTGGGATGCAAGTGGCAGTGCTTCTCAGTGGCAGGTGCTGGTTTCGCAGTCGTCCTCAGTTTCCGAAGCTACCGAAATTCCGATGCTCGTAAATAGCAATACATTAAATGTTTCCAACCTAACACCTAATACTACATATTATGTATATGTTCGTACATATTGTTCCGAATCGGAGCAGAGCGAATGGAGTAGTGATGTTCAGTTCACAACTTTGCCATTATGTGTTCCAGTCGAGAATATCAACATTGATAGCTATGATGATACATGGGTAAATCTGTCGTGGACAAATGTAGATGCAGATGCTTCGCAGTGGCAGGTACTTGTGTCGTTGTCGTCGTCTGCCAATTACGCTGCCGAAACCCCGATGCTTGTGAACACCACTACTGCAAATGTTTCCGGTCTAATGCCAGATACTGAATATTATGTATATGTGCGTGCATATTGTTCTGCCTCAGAGCAAAGCGATTGGGCGTGGGGCGGATATTTCACAACTTATCCATCATGCCGACCGGTTGAGGATGTCATCGTTAATAGTTATGGTATGACTTGGGCTGTAGTGTCGTGGACAAATTTTGATGAAGATGCTTCGCAATGGCAAGTTCTGGTTACAACATCCAGCAATCCGAATTCTGCAGTCGCATCGGCTGAACTTGTAAACAATACAATGGTAACTATCAATGGACTTGTCGAGAATACAAATTACCATGTCTATGTACGCACTTATTGTTCTCAGTCCGACCAAAGTGATTGGGCTTATGGTTATGATTTCACAACTTTGCCACCATGTGTAGAACCCAATAACATTGCCGCTGTTGTATCTACAAGTACGGCAACCTTAACATGGACACAACCATATAATATGTCTGATTTCCATGTATATCTTTCCGAAACGGCAATGTCAAGCTCGGAATTGAATGCCCTTACCGCTTCTGAATACGAAACTGTAGATTCGAGGTCGTACACAAGTACGGGACTTGTTGCAGGTCGTACTTATCATTTTTATGTAAGGACAATTTGTGATGAGGGTTTATTAAGCGATTGGGAGCACTTCCAGTTTACAACAACTACCGATGAGGTAATGTCGTTGCCATACTATCAGAACTTTGAGGGAGACGTACTCGAAAACTGGCATCTGAACAATGAGTTAAATGGTTGGTGTATGGGATCAGCCGTCGCAAGAAATAGTGCAAGGTCGCTTTACATATCAGATGATAATGGCACTTCGCATAATTATGAAGATTGGGAAACGTCTTTTTCGTATGCTTACTGCCGTATTCATATCGATCAGCCTTTAGTGGTGAGTGTATCGTTTGATTGGATGGCTAATGGTGAAACCGATTACGATTTGCTTCGCGCATTTATGATTCCGGTATCGGAAAATCCTAATCTTGAGGCTGGTGCAGTAAATGGAATGGGCAATAATTCTAATGAACCATATTCTTCATGGATTGATGTCGGTAATGAAAATAAATCTGGAAGTATGTATTGGACATCAAGTGTAGCGACTGCTACGCTTCCATATTCAGGCGACTATTATTTCGTGCTGTTCTGGAAAAACGACTCAAGCAGTGGCGACAATCCACCGGCGGCAGTCGATAACATTAGCATTGAAATTGAGTCGAATTGTGTGGCTGTCGTGAATTTGGACTATACCGGAGTAGGCAAGACTTCAGTGGAATTGGAATGGGACGAGATAGGCATTTCTTCTCAGTGGCAGGTTCTTGTAACTACAGCCAATAGTCCCGAGTCGGCAACAGAGCAGCCTATTCTTGTGGATGCTACCAATACAACAGTCACTGGTCTCGAAATGAATACCGAATACAATAATTTGCCGCTTGGAAAAGTCATCGAACTTGCAGATAAACGAATGTACAAGAATAAAGAATTATTCAAAAAAGAACATCCAGAATCAAACGAGATTTATGAGAAGTATGAAAGA
>CACWOG010000155.1 GCA_902762455.1 uncultured Bacteroidia bacterium
GTCAATGTTGGAGCAGGGACGTATGCCGTTACGATAACCGACGCGTGGGGCTGTACAGGTTCAGGCCAGGCGACGGTACAGAGCCCGGAGGAAATCACGGTTGACATTTCTACCACCGACGCCCACTGCCACAACACCTCCGACGGAACAATCACGGTAGCGGTCAGCGGAGGAAGCTTCCCGTACGGCTACACCTGGAACGAATCCTCGTTTGCAGGCAACAACGTCACCAACGCCCATGCAGGAACCTATTCATTGACAGTAACCGACGACCGCGGCTGCGAATCTCGCCATGTAGTTACGGTAGGCTCTCCTGACGCGATAGTCGTCACGGCGAACGTGGAGAACATCTCGTGCCACGGCAAGCGCGACGGCGTAGTGGAAGTGACGGCAGAAGGCGGCACGGAACCGTACATATACTCCCTGTTCAACGGCTACAGCACCGTATCGGGGCAATCGACCTACCACAAGCTGCCCGAAGGAGGCTACGAGGTAACCGCAATGGATGCCAACGGCTGCCAGGAGACAATCAGCATTTATGTTGTTGAGCCGGCAGCATTGACCGCCGACCTTGATGGCATTGACCCGTCCTGCAAGGGCAACAACGACGGTAGGATAGAGGTTGCAGCGATGGGCGGTACAGAACCTTATATGTATGGATGGTCTGAGCATTACAGCGACCAGCCAGTCATCGGGGCACTTTATTCTGGAGAATATACCGTCAGTGTAATTGATGCGAACAACTGTACTTATTCAGCCAATGTGACACTTAACCATAGTTTCGAAGACTGCCTTAAGATACCGAATGTTTTCACACCTAATGCCGATGGCATAAACGACACGTGGGAAATCGGCAACATCGATATGTTCCCCAAGGCTCACATCTATGTATTCAATAGGTGGGGACAGATGATTTATAATGCTGAAGGTGTCGATGGTAACTGGAATGGTGATTATCACGGACATAAAGTGCCTGCTGGTACCTATATGTACATCATTGACCTTCACAATGGTGCAGAACCTTATGAAGGAACGGTAACGATTATATATTAGTTTGAAAGTGATATTAAGAGCGGGGATGGTTTTGCCGTTCCCGCTTTATTTTTAGGGTTATATATGTGCGTACAGCCTTTTGCTAATAGAATTGGCTTAACTGTATCCGTTTTTTCTGAAACTTATTGTGAAGTCGTTTGTACTTTGTAACTATGAAAAACAAGTGCTTTTAATGTGAAATGTTACTGTACGCTAAATTGTGCGTTGTCACAATTTTTGTTTTGCTGTCGCGACAAAAATATGTGCCAACGCTACATAACGAATACTTTATCCTATATACATGTAACCTCTCCGAGGTTATTATATTTCTTGAAAATTAAGCCCATACATACGGACACTACTGTAATGCACTAATATAATGCTTTTATAAAAAAATCAAAAACTTTTAGCGAACAGCAATATAAAAAAAGACACATCAGAAACTTGTTCCGATGTGCCTTATCTTTATGCAATATAGCTGCTTATTTCTTCAAATGCTGGTCGAGCCAAGCCTTGAATTCGCGCTGCCACAGGATGCTGTTCTGCGGTTTCAGGACGAAGTGGGTTTCTTCGGGGAATACCACCAGTTTGCTCTCGATGCCACGCATCTGCGCCATGTTGAAGGCCTGCAGGCTTTCGGTGTATGGAATGCGGAAATCCTTGCCACCTGTGAAAATCAAGATAGGTGCATTCCAGTTCTGTACGAAGTGGTGAGGTGAGGTTTCGTACGACTTCTGAGCTGTTGCGTTATCCTTTTCCCAGTATGGTCCGCCGAGGTCGTGGTTGACGAAGAACATTTCCTCGGTCGAAGCGTATTGCGATTCAAGGTTGAACATTCCGCAGTGTGCAATGAATGCCTTGAACAGGCTGTCCTGGTTGTGACCTGCGAGCCAGTAAACCGAGAAACCGCCGTAGCTTGCACCAACTGCGCCGATGTGGTCTTCGTCGATGTAAGGTTCGGTCTTTATGGCGTTTACAGCCGAAACATAGTCCTTCATGTTCTGTCCGCCGTAGTCGCCCGAAATCTGTGCGTTCCATTCGGTGCCGAAGCCTGGAAGTCCTCTGCGGTTAGGTGCGATTACGATATAGCCGTTGGCTGCCATAATCTGGAAATTCCAGCGGTACGACCAGAACTGTGAAACAGGACTTTGAGGACCGCCTTCGCAGTAGAGGATAGCGGGATAAACCTTTGTGGAGTCGAACTTTGGAGGATAAATCACCCAAGTGAGCATCTGCTTGTCGTCGGTGGTGGTAACCCAGCGTTCTTCTACGCGACCCATCTCGATTTTGTCGTAGATGTTTTCTTGTCAACTACGAAAAGTTCGGTTGCCATCGACATCGAGGTCTTTGATGCAAGCAGGTCGTTTCCGCAGGCTGTAAGTCCTGTGAAGTCGTGCTGTCCCTTGGTGAGCTGTGCAATTTCACAAGTGTTGAGGTCAACCGAGAAAATCTGGAATGTTGCGTTTAGCACGGTTGTGAAGTACAACTTGTCGGCGTTTTCGTTGTCCCAAACGACATTCGAGCAGCCGTAGTCCCATTTTTCGGTGACATACTTTTTTTCGCCCGATTCCAAGTCCATCACGAATAGGCGTTCCTTGTCGGATTCGTAGCCAGGAGTTTCCATGCTAATCCAAGCCAGTTTCTTCGAGTCGGCCGAGAATACAGGGTACTTGTCATAGCCCATCATACCTTCGGTGAGGTTCTTGACGGTGCCGTCCTCAAGGTTGTATAGGTAAATGTCTGAATTTGTGCTAACTGCATAATCCTTGCCACTGAGTTTCTTGCAGGTGTAGGCGATGCATTTGCCGTCGTTGCTCCAAGCGATTTCGGCATCGTCGAAATAAGGGCTAAGCGGAGAGTCGAACTTTTCGCCTTCCATAATGTCGGCAGCGGTGGTTATGTTGTCGTTGAAGTCGGCAACAAAGATGTGCGAATATTTGTAGTCGTGCCAATCGTTCCAGTGACGGTACATAAGGTCGGTTGCGATTATGCAGTTGGTGTTTGGCAGGTCGGGATAGATTTCGGCTGGAGTTTCGTCCATCTTCACATCGGCGATGAGCATAATCTTGTCACCAACGGGTGAAATCTTGAACGAGTTTACATCAAATGCGAGGTTCGAAATCTTCTTGTTGTCCTTGCCGTCGGCACTCATAGTCCAAACCTGAACGGCATCGCCTTCGGTTGAGAGGTAAGCGATATTTCCGTCCTTTGTCCAGCGCGGGTTGAAGCACGAAATGCTCTCGTCGTTGGTGAGCCTTGTTGCTTCGCCGCCTTCGACAGGAATCGAATAGATTTGGGTGTTGGAACCGTTGGTTTCTACGCTGTAGTAAGTTACGGTGTAAAGTACGGTTTTACCATCGGGGCTGACCTGCATATCGCCAAGTCGTCCGAATTTCCAAAGAACTTCGGGAGTAAGGATTCCGTTCTGGATTTCTTCTTCGGTCAGGTCACGCTGATAAGCCACCGAACCTTCGGCGTTTCCGCCTTTCTTGCCATTCTTGTCGCACGATGCAAAAATCATTGCAAGGCAGACAAATACCAATATTAATCTCTTCATATTCTGTAAGTTTTATTATTATGCTATTATTTATACTGAAAACCAATTATTTACACAGATTCCTTGAATCTTCGCTTGCAAAAATAGGCATTATTTTTTAATAGTAGATGATTTTTTGTGGAGGATCATATCATTTTGTGAGGATGTCTTATGCATAACAGCAAAATTACTTGGTTAAGAATTTAGTCCATCCTAATCATAGCGTAGTGTAAACTCTTTTTGTGTGGTCTTTGTAAGAACCGAATCTTCAGGCTACTTTTTTAAAGCAAAGACAGATTGTGATTTCCCGAAAAAAGCATATTTTTGCAACATAAATTGCAACATACTATGGCAAAGGAAAAGACAAACGAATTTAACCCCAATAAGCTTTACTACTCGATTAGCGAAGTGGCATCATATCTTGACATTGCCGAGTCGAACATCCGTTTCTGGGAAAAGGAATTCGAGGCTTTCATAAAGCCGCAGCGTACAGCAAAAGGCAACCGCCAGTTCACAATGAAGGACATTGAAGTGCTGAAGCAGATAAAATACTTGGTGAAGGACTGCGGTATGACACTCGACGGAGCCAGCAAACGCCTCTCGAAGAACCGCACCGATGTGGAAACCAATATGGAAATCGTAAGCCGGCTCGAAGGAATAAAGGAAATGCTTGTGGGAATAAAGAACGAGATGTAAAGAAGGCTGGCAGGCAAACAGGCTAACAGTCCAGCAGTCTAACAGACTAACGGTCTGACTGTCAAACCGTCTGAAAGCCTTTGGGTCTGTGAGCCTGTTCGTCCGTAAGACTGTAAGACAGAAGTAATGAAAGTAAAAGAATTAGTGTCCGAACTTGAGCGTTTTGCTCCGTCGAGCCTGCAGGAAAGCTACGACAATGCAGGGCTGAATGTCGGTTTTCCCGATGCGGAAATCGCCGGTGTACTTATTTGCGTGGATGTCGTTCCCGAAGTGGTTGACGAGGCAATTGCCAAGGGTTGCAATATGATTGTTTCGCACCATCCGCTTATTTTTCCGAATATCAAGCGCATTACAGGAAGCAACAATGTGGAGAAGTCGATAATCAAGGCTTTGCAAAACAACATTTCAATCTATTGCGGACATACCAACTTCGACAAGGCGCAGAACGGCGTAAGTATGAAGATGTGCGAAAAGCTTGGCCTGAAAAATTGCACTGTGATTGATGCAGAAAAACATTTGCTACGCAAAATTGCCGTTTTTGTGCCCGAATCCCACGCCGATGCTGTTCGCAATGCAATGTTTTTGGCAGGAGCAGGAACAATCGGCGACTACGACGAATGCAGTTTCAATGTAAACGGCACTGGCACTTTCCGCGCTGGCGAGAATTGCAATCCGTTTGTAGGCGAAATTGGCGAACAGCATCACGAAGCCGAAGTGAGAATTGAGGTAATTTGTCCGTCGTACTTGCAAGCGAAAGTTGTGTCGGCAATGCTAAAAGTTCACCCGTACGAAGAACCTGCATTCGATATATATCAGATTGAAAACCAGTGGGAACAGGTCGGACTTGGTGCGATTGGCGAGCTAGCTGAGGAAATGACCGAGGACGAGTTGCTTGAAACCGTAAAGCAGACATTCAAGGTTGGCAGCATTCGCCATAGTGCGAAGACGGGCAGGAAAATCCGTCGCGTAGCAGTTTGCGGAGGAAGCGGAGCATCCTATATCCGCACAGCAATAGCCTCAAATGCAGATGCTTACATTACAGCCGACATAAAATATCACGACTGGTTCTTGGCGGAAGGGAAAATTCTTTTGCTCGACATCGGGCATTACGAAAGCGAACAATTCACAAAAGAAATTTTTTATGACGTTATTGTGAAAAAAAGCATTAACTTTGCAACCTATTTTTCAGACATAAATACGAATCCGATAAACAATTATTGAGATGACAGAAAACGAAAAGAAAAACGAACTTACCGTAACCGAAAAACTGAAGAACTTATACAAGCTCCAACTTGTTGATTCTAAACTTGATGAAATAAAGACCCTTCGCGGTGAACTTCCTTTGGAAGTACGCGACCTCGAAGACGAAATTGCAGGTCTCGAAACCCGTATCAGCAACTACAAGCAGGAAATAAAGGACTTGAACGCGCAGATTTCTGTTTCGGAACGCAAGAGAATGGAAGCTGATGCCCAGATGAAGAAATATCAGGAACAACAGAACAACGTTCGTAACAACAGGGAATTCGATGCTCTTACAAAGGAGATTGAAAACCAGGAACTCGATATGCAGTTGGCAGAAAAGAGCATTAGGGTTAGCAAGGAAGAAATAGAAAATCGCAACAAGATGATTTCTGAAGCTAAGGAACGTCTTTCGGAACGTCGCAAAGACCTTGATATGAAGAAGGTTGAACTTGACGGCATTATTTCTGAAACCAAGACCGAGGAAGAAAGACTGAATGCAGAACGCGAAGAAATCTCCCAGACAATCGAACCTCGTCTGTTGTTTGCTTACACTCGTATCCGCAACAATGCCCGCAACAAATTGGCAGTCGTTACCATCGAGCGTGATGCTTGCGGCGGTTGCTACAACAAGATTCCTCCTCAGAGGCAGTTGGATATCAAGTCGAGCAAGAAAATCATACCTTGCGAATATTGCGGTAGAATCCTCGTTGACCCCGAAATACTTGAAAAGTAGAAATTACTTCATACTGAACCTATCTTCGGATAGGTTCTTTTTTTATACTTGAAGGAGCAAATAATATAATAAAAAAATATTAATTAAAATAGGAAGAGTTATGAATAGAGTTTTATCATTTTTCTTTGTTTCGTGCTTGATGCTTGGTTTTGGAATAGCATCTGCACAGACGACCTACACAAAGGTCACAAGCGCCGATCAACTTGTAATTGGCGGCAAATATATCATTGTCGGTGAAGATGCTACGAACGGTGCATTCGCTATGGGCGGACAAAAAAACAACAACCGTGCTGCAAATTCTATAACTATCAGTGGAAGCACTGTATCAGTTACCGAAGCAACCCAGAATTCTACAGACAATGTGCCTAATCAGGCAGTTGCTCTTGTCCTTGGTGCAGCAACTGGAAATGCAGAATATTACACATTCTACGATGCAATTAACAACGGTTACCTGTATGCATCTTCTTCGTCTTCGAACCAGATGAAAACACAGGCTACAAATAATGAAAACGGAGAATGGAACATTACATTCAATGGAAATGTTTGCTCAATAGTTGCTTCGTCATCATCTAACCGCAATGTAATGCAGTTCAATTATAATAGTGGAACACCGCTGTTCTCGTGCTATGCTTCGGCAAACCAGACAGCAGTAAGCCTTTATGTTGATGCTACATCATTGAGCGATGATCCGGCCATGACCGTAACCGCTCCGGCAAACGGCGCGTTAATATTTTCCAGTTCTACACCTGTTAGTCTTACAATCCGAAATTTCGAACTTGGCACAGATGGCAAGGTGAAATATACGCTTGATAATGAAGAAGCTCAGTATTCCACTTATGCAACATTTGTAATTTTAGGAATGGAGGATGGTGATCACAATCTTGCTCTTGAACTCGTTGACATGGACGGAGAATCACTCGAAACACCAGTTACAGCAAATGTAACTTTTACAACTGATGGTGATCTTTCCACTCTTCTTACAATTCCTGAAATTCAAGGTACTGAAGATGAGAATGCCTACAACGGACAGATTGTTGCAACTCAAGGTGTTGTTACAGCAAAAACACAATACGGATTCTATATCCAGTCATCAACAGATGCATATAGTGGATTATATATATATGCACCTGATTATGTTGATCCTGTAAATGGTGTTAATATAGGTACCAATTATATTGTTCGTGGCACAATGACAGAGTACAACGGTCTTACCGAGAAAAATATCAACCTTACGGTTGCGAATTCAATGAAAGCGGAACTTGAAAAGTATGACAATGTAACCGTTTATATGACAAGAAATGCAGATCAGGGACTTTCTCTTGAAGACAGAGCTGCTTTTGCACAGAGTGTAAATGCAGATTTCCTGTTCAGCCTTCATTCGTAATTTTATCTGCTCATTATCCTCTTGACGTCTTCGTCTTTGGTTTTGCTTTTGTACATCAGCTGTACCAATAGGTTCGAATACTTGTTCTTTTTTCAAGCAGTTTAATAATGATCAGTCTTGGGATAATTGGATATTA
>CACWOG010000156.1:0-4216 GCA_902762455.1 uncultured Bacteroidia bacterium
GTCGTCCTGAGTCCACGTGTAGGTGATGCTGACCTCGTCGGCCGGGTTGTTGCAGTCGTCAGCGTAGTTCGCTGTCCAGGTCTGGGTGTAGCTGCAGCCCGTGTGGCTAGGTCCTGCTGTTGTTACATCTGTGACCGTGCCGCTGCCTGTGCAGTTGTCTGTATAGGTGAAGGTAGGTGCAGTGATTGTGCCGGGGTTGCAGGCTCCATTGGGATTACTGCTCGTCGCTACGGCAATCGTCGGAGGCACTTCATCGTTTACTATTATATTAATAGGTGTAGCATCAGCTGTACAACCCTTGTTGTCCTGAACATGTAATCTTATCGCGTAAGTATTTCCACAAACCGACGAACCGGTCGGTGCTGTTGCCGTATTGGTAACCGAGGTAGCTGTTGTTGCTGATGTAGTAGTTGTAGCAAGCGACATTCCTGTTGGTGAGGTGCTCCATGTATAGGTATAGTTGGGAGTACCATTTGTTGTCAACGAAGCACCAAGGCTAACCGCTCCACCCGGACATACAGTAGTTGGTGACGCTGATATTGAAGAAAGTACTGGCTTTGGATTGACAATAACAACTGCCGAACCAGATGTTGTACCAGATCCGCATCTGGAATCGCTAACTGAAGTTACCGTATAGGTAGTCCTTACCGATGGAGTTACTGTTATTGTTGCACTGTTTCCACTATTAAGAGTAGCAGTTGTGCTGTGCGAACCATCGCTCCATGTGTAACTATACGGTGCAACACCTGTAAATGTGATTGTGAATGTAGAATTATCGCCATTACATATTTCACCTCCACCCGAAACTGTAGCTGTTGGACGCGGATTAACAGTTATTGGCGCTGTTGTCGATGCAGTACATCCGTTATTGTCCTTGACAGTAAGTGTTACCGTATAACTTGAAGTCAATGTCGATGTTGTATAAGATGTTGAAGTTCCATAAGTTCCTCCATTCCATGAATATGTGTACGGACTTGCACCACCGCTTATTGTTCCTGCATTGACAGTAGCCGTATTTCCGCTACATATAGGAGAATTTGAACTTGCCGACACATTAATTTGCGTAAGCTGCCCCACAGTTATTGATGCAGTTGCAGAACAACCACTTGTAATGTCGGTAACCGTAACCCTATATGTATTCGGTGCCAATCCTGTTATTGTATTTGATGCCGATGATGTTTCTACAGCCGACCTGCCAGCCCAAGCATATCTATAAATACCAACAGCATGGTCTGTATTTGTAACAGTTACTGTTGCTGTACCATTGTTTTGTCCATAGCAAGCATCGGTATGCGAAACTGATAGCTGCGGATTACTAATTAATACTGTTGTTTCTGCCTCGCTTACACATCCCGAAGCATCTCTAACTGTAACACTATATGTAGCATCTCCACCTAAACTGCCAGTTGACAAAGTACTATTTGTTGAGTTATTGTTCCATTGATAAGTAAAAGGAGCCACACCTGGATTTGAACCTGTAACACCTGCCGTAAGAGTTGTTCCCGAACCCTGACATACATGCAAATTGCCAGAGATTGCAGCATTAATACTTGGTGTTACAGCAAAATCCACCTCTATTGGGCTATCAGTTCGGCAACCCAAATTATCAATAACCGTTACATTCACATGCTGATTTCCTGTTGCATTTGAAGGCGGATGTATAACTATTGCAGCGCCGCTACCAGTTGAACCATCATCGCCGTATGTACTTGGAGTAACCTCAGTACTTGCCACATACACATCATAATCCCACGGATCGGGGAAGAAGTCTTCCTTCAAAGCCAATTCCCAACTGAATACATAGCCATTATCTAGATGCCAACTATCACAAACCGTTATCTTCCAAGTACCATTGAGCGGACAGCCAACAAGACGAGAAAAATCTTGATATGGATGATATATCTGTGTCATATTGGACATATCCGAAGGTATTACCATCATCGCATTTGTTTGTCCGACAGTATGATTCGTTGTTTCTGTAACATAACTACCACCACTTGCATATCCATATCCATATAAAGTATTATTTGACCAACAATATGTGGCTTCCGTTCCTGGACTATTTAATGAAGGGTCACACACATTATTGACATCTATCATAGCATCACTAAGGTTTGGACTACCAAAACCTAATGAGGCAATTTCTTCTCCCCATTCATATACATATTCTATATCAAGCACACTTCCTGCATATTCGTAAAAATTAGCAACCGTATAGCCATAATATGTATGATAATATTGATTAAAAACATAATAATACTCACCTCTACAGAAATTAGCTGGTGTTCTACCAGAATTAATTGCATTATATAAATGATTTTGCAATGTAGCTACAGATGCACTAGAAGAGAAAGCTGTTCCCTCCTGCCGTATTCCCGTTGTAGAATAAACACCATTATTATACACGACATATACATATTCACCAGCTGTTCCCAAATAACCACCTCTTGAACAACCTCCATCTCCTGCTGTATTTTCATAAACGTCATACCTCGCAAGAAAAGCAATAGCAGTATATGGCCAGTTATATGTATCATTATCTAGCCCTCCATTACTTGTATTATAAGCATCCTGCAAAATTATAGCAGACCGACCATTGGGACATTCAAGTTTTATTTGCATATCACCTATATGTGAATGTTCCATATTTAACTTGACATACTTAATATCGTTTGCAGATGTTATTGTAGCAGCATCGGAAAAGTCGTTAAAAGTAACTGGTGATTCATAACATTGTCCAAGACCGCCACAATCACCATCTGGGATGAATGTTACATTACTTTCACCCAAAGTAGCTGTAACTTCGTATGATTCCCTTGCCACCTGAATCTCTGAACCTTCTGCATCGCCAATAGTTATTACCCTAGATGAACCTTGACAAACACCACTTGCTGCAGGAGCAACCTGTGATGGTACTGTAAGTCCTTCAGAAACCCTTATTCTTCCATGAGCAGAAGCAGAACAACCATTGGCATCTCTAGCAGTAAGGGTAATATCATAACCGTGAGCACCGTGTGCAGATGGTGGAGTATATGACACCGTTTGCAATGTGGAAGTTGTAGGACTACCATCGTGTGGGTTGATATACCAACGCCATGATGTAGCTGTTCCTGTCCCATTTTCTCCGCTCAATGTTATAGGTCCGCCCTCTTGTAAACAATAATCGTAATAATATATGCCATTCTCATTATGTCCATTCATTCTTATGCTAAAATCGTCAGGATCACAATCACAGGCTGTTGATATTGTAGCTACCCAACCTGCTTCTGTAGCAGAACCATCCGTTTTCCATTTTACTGTCAATGTTCCACTACTTGCTACATAATTATGGTCTGTTGTCAAGGTACTAGAACTACATCCAGTCTGTCCAAATGCAAGCAGAGTACCAGTTTCACTACCATCATAAACATAAATATAATCCCAATCATTACAACTAGTCGAAGACTCTGTTACGAATGATGAAAAATTAATAGTTATATCGCCATCTGCAGTAAATGTAGCTGTATAATTCTCACTAGAGCTATAAGTTCCAGTTGCTCCACCCGAATCGTAGAAGCAATAGGTCTTTCCACACTCCAATGCTTGCGAGAAAGTGCGATTCAGACTTACGGACTCATCACAAGAAGATGGAGATGGAGTTGACTGAGGTGTATATGTCAACTGCATCGCTGGACGACAAGCATTAGAACCTGTAAATGAAAAAGGCGCCGTATTAGCAGTAGTAGAACTTACAAGATAATTACCTCCTGCATTACTACCACAATCGCTATCATCTTTCGACAATCTTACCAAAAGGTTGTCATTTGCACTTGAATATGTAAAAGCAGTTGTAAATGTATAAGTGTTCCATGTTGATGTTCCTGTATTAAGTCCGCTATACGATATGCTCGTTGGACCATAACATGTTTGCCAACCATTTGTAACCCATCCACTTGTGTTCCATGCTGCATTATTTAAATCTATTCTTGAGTTTGCCATATTCCGATCTGGTCGTTCATAGCATAACAAACCCAAAGCCGTAATTGTTGCCCCATCTGTAATACTAGAAAGTTCAGAAGAAGTTACCTGAAAATCCCATCTGGAATCGTGCCAATAATGATCATAAAACTCGTAAGAATTACCTCCATTAGTTGTTCCCGTCAACACTGTTACAGTCGGATCAACAAACACAGGATATGCGCGGTCGGCTGCAAGAAGCCACTCTGCTGGCAGGTCG
>CACWOG010000156.1:4232-11773 GCA_902762455.1 uncultured Bacteroidia bacterium
TGCCCGACTGCTCAACATTATACATCGCCTTGTACGAATACTTTGCCATCGGGTCTTCCAAAGGCTTGCCGTTCTTGTCAACATTATCCTCAATGTGACGGATTTCGGCACGCTTCATAATGTAGTCCATATCCACATTGGCATCATAGACTACTACCGGCTGGAATGTTATCCAGCTTTCGTAGCCTGGAATCATAATCTCAAACTCGGATGCACTGAAAGTCTTGCCCTGCTTATGTCCGTCAGCCATTATGTATGCGCCATCGGGCATCTCAACAGTCTGACTTACCCTTACCGTCTTTGATCCATTGGCAACTGCATTGCGATTATTTACGAAGAAGCCAGTCTCAACACCTCGACCAAGCTGTATCATGTTGTAGTCGATGCCACGATAGAAATCTTTGTACGACAATGTACGGAAATCATCCTGCTTTGCATTTGCGGCAGTCCTCTCCTGCCCTGCCAAGGCATTACCCTGCCCGTCGATAAAACTGAAGCTGTAGTTTTTGCCAAACACAAGGTTCTGACCCTCGTAGTTCATCATAATGCCATTGGCTGGAGAATCTGAATAGTATGTCTTAAACTTGTTGGTTGTATTTGCGTATTTGTAACCGTTGTTATTTTCCTTCTTGATTGAAACATCAATGTCCTGCCACGAACCTTTTTCGTCCTGATAGTGCAGGTCGCCAATGTACATGTAGGAGAAAGTTCCGTCGCCGTTGTCGAAGGTCTTTGAGTGCTCGGTACGGTACTGAATCTGCTCCTTCTCAGGTGTCAAACCTGCATATATTCCGTTTGCAGTCCACTTGTTGGCGTGATAGCGCGAAAAGATTCCAGTGTTATTAGTCCACGATTCGGATTGCTTTGCCGACTGCTGAGACGAAGCTTGCTGTTCAGTATGCTGCGACAAGCCTTTTTCGCCACCGTCAGCACCATTTGTTGACGGCACCACCTTCGACATCTTGGCAGCACCAATACCCAAATTGGTAGCCTTTTTGTCAAAGTTACCATCAACAGCCTTCATCTTGACATTTTCGACGGCTCCGCCAGACAATTTGAAATCCTTTTCAGGAAAGTCCTGTGAATACAAAGATGCGGCTGTTCCCAAAACCAGCACCATCGACAATACAAACCACTTTACAAAGTTCTTCATAAGAATCTATGTTATATTTTCTTTAACAATCAATAAAATAATCTCTACATGCATATTGAAACCTTCTGCAAATCAATGCATTAAAATCCCAATATACCTCAATACACAATTTTGCGAAGGTACTGCAATATTTTGGAATATACAAGAAATTTACAGCTTAAAATGTTGACCAAAATTATGATTTTTTTATTAGTATAACAATCACCTATATTTATATAAAAATTAACTCTAATCAATCGAACTCTGTGCATCTTTTGAAAAAAAGTGGATTTTTTAAGATAAACCAATGATTACAAGAAGATTATACCAATACCATACATTCTTTTCAACAACCTCAAAACATCGCGGGATTTCATTCCGCGAAAAAATATCAAGCAAACAAATTCTACTCGGTATGGGGGAAAAAACAAAATGATTATCCGCAATAATCACATAATAATGAACCCGAAGGAGATTGCTCGCTTTGTTTCGCGAGCTAAAGGTATCGGACAGTTTGATTCACAGAGCTCCCCGTTCCGTATCGCTGGTTCATCATAACTTCCGAAATGACGACTCTGGGGTCATTCCACAAAGCTGAACGAACAGGCGCAGGTACGAGCCTTGTGAGTTCGCTTATGCGGAACGCTGCTTGCAGCCTCGCGAAGCAATCTCCAATTGGTGAAAATTGCGGATAATCATTAAAAACAATATCTCAATCCAACAATTACCACTCGTAATTCCCTTTGAATCATCAATTTCTTAAATCTTCAAATTTAAAATCGCAAATCGTAATCCGTAAATCGTAAATATTTTTTACTTTTGCGCTCAAATTTTGCGGAAGATGACAGTCGAAATCAAAAAAGAATTCCTAGAAGAACTTACCGAAGTCATACAGAATAGGGACTCGGCAAGGGCTGCGGAGATGATTCAGGATATGCACCCTGCCGACATCGCCGAATACTTCGAGGAGATAGACCTCGCCGACTGCACTTTTCTGTTTATGCTTCTCGATGCCGAAACAAAGGCCGACGTGCTTGTAGAACTCGAAGACGACGAGCGTGCTTGAAACCATCCCAAGCGATGTAATCGGCGAACAGCTCATCGACAAGATGGAATCGGATGATGCCGCCGACATTCTTGGTGACTTGGACGACGATGTGCAGGAGGAAATTCTTTCTCACGTCAAGGACGTTGACCAGGCTGGCGACATTGTTGACCTGTTGAGCTACGACGAAGATACAGCCGGTGGTATAATGGCTAAGGAGCTTGTGTCGATAAACGAGAACCTTACCGTGAAGCAGGCTCTCGGTGAAATGCGTGACCAGGCAGAATTGATTGATGAAATATACTATCTTTATGTAGTTGACGACAACAATATATTCAAAGGCACGGTTTCGCTGAAATCATTGCTTTTCAGTTCTACCAACCAAAAGATTATCAACATATTGGAGGAGGACACCGTTTCGGTAAAAACCGACGACAAGGCTGAAGATGTAGCCAAGATAATGGAAAAGTACGACCTTGTCGCCATTCCTGTTGTTGATAGCATCGGCCGCCTGATGGGACGAATCACCATCGACGACGTTGTGGATGTCATTCGCGAAAATGCTGAAGAGGACTACCAGTTGAGCGCAGGTATTACCAAAGATGTCAACTTCTCGGACAGCGTATTCAAGCAGACCAAATCGCGCATACCGTGGTTGCTAATTGGAATGCTCGGCGGTGTTTTGTCGTCGCAGATAATCGGTGTTTTCGACGAGGAAATGGCTTCGTACACCTCGCTTGCAATGTTCCTTCCGCTTATCGCTGCTATGGGTGGTAACGCAGGTGTTCAATCGGCGGCTATCGTGGTACAGGGCTTAGCTAGCGGCGACCTCGACATACATTCAACAGGCAAAAAGCTTTTCAAGGAATTCCGCATCGGTGCTTGCAACGGACTGATATGCGGAGGATTGATTTTCGCATACAACTTTTTCTTCTCCGACAGTTTTGCACTTACATTGTCGGTAAGCGTGGCGTTGCTTTCGGTAATAGTGTTTGCAACCGTACTTGGCACGCTTATTCCACTGTTGCTCAACAAGATGAAAGTTGACCCCGCCATTGCAACAGGACCTTTTATTACCACTTTCAACGATATAATGGGCTTGATAATATACCTGCTGATTGCAAAGCAGATGTTTGCAATATTCTAGGACTAAGCCATCACCCTACTGATAAAAAAATTGTCAGAGAAGAATCTCGAAGTTTTTAGATGGAAACTCATATAAATATCGCTATAATAATGCACAACGACAAACAATTCGATTTCGACTTTGCCACCTAAACAAGAACCAACAAGACTTTTGCAGATAACATTGCAACGCCATACCTTTGCCCTCGAAACTAAACGATAATACAATGAAGAAAAATTGTCCAGAAATACTACAATTGCGACGCGATATTGAGATGTCAATACAGCGCAATGTTAACACACCCGCCGACTTTGAATTTCTATCCGGAGTAATATGGGAACGCACAAAGACCAACATCAGCACATCAACGCTGAAACGTCTGTGGGGCTACATAGATGGTGCCGACAACACAAGGCAGTGTACACTGGAACTGCTGTCGAAAACACTAGGCTACAAAAGCTGGAAAGATTACACAGAACATCTTGCAAAAACAAATCCAGAGCAATCGGATTTTCTAACAAACTCATTCCACATCTATAGCGAAGATTTGCAAGTCGGCGACACATTACAAATAAAATGGATGCCCAACCGTGAATGCTCAATAGAATATCTTGGGAAATGTCAGTTCAGGATTACCAATGCAATAAACACCAAACTGAAAGAAGGCGACACTTTCTTTTGCCGATTTTTCATTGTGGGGCAGCCACTATACATCGACAACCTTGTTCACGACGGAGAAGCTCCTACAGCCTATGTCATAGGCAAACGCGACGGTATTATAAACATAGAGAAACAATAAAAAAACAGGCGGGAACGAATCCCGCCCGCCAACAAAATATATAAAAGGAAAACAGAAGATTTCTAATTTCAGCCTAACCTGCCTTGTCGATACTGGATTACCAGAATCTCGAGCGCCTTGTCGGAAATATCCGAATCGTACGACTTCTTTAGGTCGTTGCCAAACATGCATGCAAACAACTGGCATGTCCCTGCAAAAAATCCACCTTTCAAAGTCTTGATGACCTCGTATGCCGTACTGCCACATTCACGGTCAAGCAACTTAACGAACATTTTTGCCTGCGACAAGGTAAACTTGCTCATAATCGGCTTATAGTGAGCCATTATCTGGTCTTCACGCATATTCATGTACTGACGGCGCTGGCGTTCTGAATCCATACGGGCAAGGCTGTCGTCAATCTGACGATATATTGACGAAACCTCTAAGACATACGGATAAACCTTCTTGAAATTTCTTACCGTCTTGTCATACTTCTTAGCCGCCCTTGCTGCTTTGCGCTTGTTGGAATAAACCTTTACCTCGGGCAAAAGAATAAGATTCTCGGTGGCGGATATCAAACTATCGACATTTATTTCAGAATAATACGGCATATCTTTCTGAGCAAACGCCACTTCCGACAAGCAGAAGAAAGCAACCAATATTGTTAGAAATAACTTTTTCATCTCTGTAAATTTTTAATCCGAAATTCCAGTTTGGCAAAATCCGTTCCAAAATATGCCCAATAACATTTATTTAACATTTAGCAGCACAACTAAGTCTTATGTATCAACAACTTAACCAATTTATGCGACATCAAGATTGTTATTACCGTCGATAGCAAATCGGAGATTGGAAAGGCGTACCAGATGGCATCATCGCCCCAAAAAGCAGTACAATAGCGGGGCAAAATTATAACTAAAGGTATAAGAAAAATCATCTGACGGGCAATCGAAAGGAAAAATGCCGGCTTTGCCTTGCCCAATGCCTGAAACAAGCCCGACCCTATCACCTGACAGCCCACAACGGGAATTGCAAGCACGAAAATTCGCAGTCCCCTCGCCCCTATCTCTACAAGTTCCTCATCGTCGCTGAACATAAAGAGCAACTGGTGCGGAATCAACTCGAACAGCACAAAACCGACAATGCATATTACCGTCGAAAATATTATGCCAGCCTTCAATGCGCCAATCACACGACCATACTTTTCGGCTCCGTAATTGTAGCCAGCAATAGGCATAAATCCTTGGTTTACACCAAATATCGGCATAAACACGAACATCGTCAGACGGTTTATGATGCCGTAGGCGGCAATTGCCATCGAACCGCCCACTCCGCCAAGTACATTGTTAAGCACAATGGATGTAGACGAGTGCGCCAGCTGCCTTCCGAACGATGCCGAACCAAGAGCCAAAGTCTCACCCAACACCTTGGGCTTCGGCAACCTGAAACAATCGCGGTACGACAGCGACAGAACCCTCTTCTTGCTTCGGCGGAAATACCACAGACCAAGAACCGCACTCACAATCTGAGAAATAGAAGTTGCAACGGCCGCACCCTTCACGCCCCAGCCGAAAATAAAGATGAATATCGGGTCGAGCACAAGGTTTATAACCGCCGTCAGAACCTGACACCACATAGCAAACTTGGTATTTCCTTCGGCTCGGACGACATTGATGACGACGAAAAAGATGTTCATCGCGAAACTTCCAGGCAGACACCACACGGCATATTCCATCGAATACGGCAAAATGGAATCGTCGGCGCCGAAAAGCCTCAGCAGGTCGGGCAAAAACGCGATTACCAAGCCGAAAAGCAGGACATTGAGGCATAGAATCATAAACACAAGGTTGTGAAGCACAAGTTCGGCAAGTTCGCGGTTTCTTGCACCAAGCGCACGCGAAATTATTGATGCTCCGCCAAGACCTACCGCTTGTCCGAAGGTGTTGTTTATCATAAGCATAAGCGGCAAAGTAACCGACAATCCGGCTATTGCGCCAACGCCCACGGCCTGTCCCACAAAAATAGTATCGGCAACATTATATATGGTAATGGCGAGCATCCCCAGCACCGAGGGCAACGACAACCGCAAAAGCAAGGTGCTTATGCGTTCAACTCCTAATCGTTCGGCATTATCCATACAAGATGCAAAAGTAAGTATTTTTCTGACACCATAATTCGAGGAATTCTATTTCCTGAAAAAAATACCCAGCAGATAAGCAATTGTATCTTTAACAACCTTGTTTTTCCATTAGAAAAATTTCAATTCACTCCCCCCTCGGCTGCAAACTCCGTCTATACTCGCTGGGCGACTGACCTAAATGTTTGGTGCAGTAGCGGCTGAAATAGGAAAGCGAAGCAAAATTCATACGCTCGGCAATTTGCGTAAGCGAGAGGCGTTCGTCGTCGAGATACTTTTTTATAATTGGTACGGTATGGCGGTTGATGTAGCTGCTAACGCTGTGACCTGTGACGCGCTTGACGGTTGCCGAAAGGTACTTTGGCGACACATTCAGTCGTTCGGCATAGTAGTTTACCTCGCGCTCGGTGCGGCTTATACCCGTCGAAAGCATATCCATCAGTTGCTTCACGATGTAGGCTGTTCGGTCGCTGTGCGGAGCTGTAGTATCGCGCTGCGCGTGTGGCTCGAAAATGTCGTACATCATCGTAAGGCAGAGGCTGCCCATAAGTTCGCGGAAAAACAGCAGATGACGGTCTCCTAGTCGGTCGCGCAGACGATGAAAATCGGCCAGCATAATTGAAGCCTGCTCATCGGTAAGTGGAATTACAGGGTTTTGGTTCAGGCTTATACTGCCGCCTATGCTGTAGTTGTTCGATGGTAGCAGGTTTTGGAGAAACTTGTTGTCGGCAGCGAACCACTCGACCTGCATATCGGGATGCGCAGCAAGATTTTTCACGCGGTCGGGCATCGGAACAACTACCAAATCATTCTTCACAATATGGTAGCATCGTTCGTTGAACACAAAACTCCCCTCCCCAGCCGTGCAAAGCAAGTGCATACAGGTATGACCAAGCTCAGGTGCATTCATCCCGTAAAAGTCCGTCGAATATAGAAAGTCAATCTTCACGAGGCGAAGTTACAGATTATTTTTTATTCTCCTAAAACATTTGTGCAAAAAGTGAAAATTGTAGTGCTTTTTGTGAAATAGCGGTTCCGTGGATTTGCTGTTTTTTTGCATCGAAAACAAAATAAAAGAGTTATGCAAGAAGAAAGAGTTGACCCAAGGTTATCGACAACCGAAGAACTTGCCGAAGGCGTTCGTCAGGCTCAGACATTATTCAAGTTGAACCACACTATGCCATATACCGACGAGTACAATGCGCTCGCCAAGGAACTGTTTGGACACGATGTATTTGCTGACGGTGGCTTCGTAATGCCTGGACTCACAGGTGTTTGCTTCGACCGCGTACGACTGGGCAAAGGTGTAATGATAATGAACAA
>CACWOG010000157.1 GCA_902762455.1 uncultured Bacteroidia bacterium
TACCACAAAGGCTAATAAAATACTAGGTTGGAAAGCAGAAAAAACATTAGACGAAACCACTTTGTCGGCTTGGGAATGGGAAAAACGATTGAGAGAGAAAAATTAAACGGAAGTAATTAAGAACATCACTACTCTCTTATGAACTTGTTCGTGAATACGTGATTTCTCTTCCACATTTCAAATCTGTCCTTTTCCCTTTGTCTTTCTTCGGCATCACTCTTTTTGCCAGACATTATGCTGAGGTTCAGTTCGAAGCCGAGAATCAGCGATATTGATGTGAGATACAGCAACATAAGTACGATTATTATTGTACCGAGTGAACCGTATATCTTGTTGTAGTTGGCGAAATTGTTGAGGTAGAACGAGAATCCCGACGAACAGAGAATCTGCACTATTGTTGCCAGAATTGCTCCTGGCGATATGAACTTGTAGCGGCTCTTTTTTGACGGTGCAAGGTAGTAGAGGAACGATATTGCCATAAAGTACAGCAGTATGATTATCAGCCACTTGGCAATATGTAGGCAGACGTACCAGAATGTGCTGTCGGCTATTGTCGTGTGGTGGGTTACAAGGTGGTCGATGTATTTCGAACCGCCGATTATCACCGTCATTGCTGCAACTATCAGTGTGCACAATATCAAGACCATTGCAATGGAAATCAAGCGTTTGCTGATAAGGTTGCGCCTATCGACGTGATGGAACGATGCGTTGAACGCCTCGATGATTGCAAGTATGCCGTTGGATGCGAAAAATAGCGAGGTTATGATACCGAAAGACAGCAAAGTTCCGCTCGGGTTGAGTATTGTGTCGGATATGGTGTCGAAGAAAACATCGTAGATTGCTGGCGGCATCATTTCGGTTACTACTTCCATTAGGGTGTCTTGAAATCCAGGAATCGGGATGAATGGAATCAAGCTGAATCCGAAAATCAGCAAGGGAAATATTGCCGAGAAAAGACTGTAGGTCACGCTTTTGGCGCGTATGGTAAACGAGCCTTTCGACAAGCCTGTTATGAAAAAGTTGCCTATGTAGTACAATGAAAATCCGCCGAATCCCGGTATGACAATCTTGTCGCCGATGATTTTTATCATGGCATCGAGCCTTTCGAGAAAACCGAAGAGCAGGGCGCGGAAATTGAACTTTTTCATCGGGGCAGAAACTTACTTTACTGCCTTTAGGCTGAGGTCGAGGCTTTTTATCTGGTGTGTAAGTGCGCCAATCGATACGAAATCTACACCACATTCGGCATACTGACGTATGTTGCTGATTGTTATGCCACCGCTCGATTCGGTTTCGACCTTACCGCCGATTATTTTCACAGCTTCGCGTGTTGTTGGTATGTCGAAATTGTCGAGCATAATGCGGTCAACGCCACCAATGCGCAAAACTTCGCGCACATCGTCGAGATTGCGTGTTTCGACTTCTATTTTCAGGTTGCGACCAGTATCTTGCAAGTATTTGTGAGCCTTGGCAACTGCCTTCTCGATTCCGCCTGCGTAGTCGATGTGGTTGTCCTTGAGCATAATCATGTCGTACAGACCTATGCGGTGGTTTGTTCCGCCGCCAATTTTCACGGCTTCCTTCTCGATTAGACGCAGTCCGGGTGTGGTCTTGCGGGTATCGAGCACTTTTGTGTGCAGACCTTCCATCTGCTTCACGTATTCGGCTGTCACAGTGGCAATTCCGCTCATGCGCTGCATGAAGTTGAGGATTGTGCGTTCGGCACTGAGAATATCGTGCTGTGGACCGCTGAGTTCAAACACAATGTCACCAACCTTTACGGGGGTCCCGTCATGAATAAAAATGTTGAGCTTGAGGTCTTTCGATAAGTAGTTGCAGACAGCTTTTGCCACTTCGACGCCAGCGATTATGCCGTTTTGCTTGACGAGCAACCTTGCTTTTCCCTGTTCAGACTTATCGATACACGACAATGTAGAATGGTCGCCGTCGCCCAGATCCTCCTCGAACGCCCTTGCGATGAGCGAGGTGAGATATTTTTCCGGAATCATTGTTCTTCTTCTATTCTTAACTGGTGAATTAGCGGAGTACCCGACTGTTCCTTCACGAGGAAGTAAACGCGGAATTTCTTTCCGTTTGCTACTTCGAGAGTTCCGATTGCGTATTGAGCTTCACTTTTTCCTCCTTGATGCAGCAGAGTGAAGTTCTTCGGAGAGTTTTTCTCGAAAAAGTTCTTTACCACTTGTTCAGCCTGCTGACGGCTGTAAACCGATTCGGTTTCAAGAATTGCCACCTCGACCGAATTGTTGAAATACTTCGAAAGTTCGGTTGAATTGCCGACTTTCATTGCGTCAAAAACCTTTGGCGGAATTGCCGAAAATGCCAGCGATGTTATCAGCATCGCCAACGCTGTAATTATTAGTCTTATGCTTTTCATCTTAGTATGCGTTTAAAACAACGTCTGTAATGCAAAAATTGAACCAATTTTTACAATGCAAAGTTAGTCAAAAATTGGAAGATGAGAAGTTTCGTCGGTGACTTTTATTCAGAAATTATGAACAAGGAATTTTTGTCGGAGCGGCGAAATGTATTTCTCTACTTCTTTAAGTTCCTAAATGTTGGCTTTATTTCTATTGCCTCACCCAACGACTTGAACGCTTGTTCTCCTTCTTTCTTCGAAACTTCTGTCCCGTTGATTGAATATTCGTTATTGATTTTGTCCTTTTCGAAATCGTACAACTGAAATTCCTCGAAACTGTTTGAAACCTTGCTGTCCTTGAGCACTATGCTGTTTATATAGAAGCACCCTGTTCCGCATCCGCCAGCCACACCTAAGGCGCCACTGCTATAAAAGACGAAATGAGTCTTGAAGTATGTTGACGCGAGCATGCTTACTTCGCCTGCGACTATTGAATAAATCGCCTGATATTCTTCGTTTTGCGACGAAAGCCATAATTCTGGATTGCCGTCCTCGTCGAAGTCGTAAAGGATATATTTTGTAAAATCTGAGTCTTCAAAAGCATCGTACATTTCGTCGTACTCTTTGCGAATAACGTCAAATTTCTCAATCTCAACAGAATGATAATAAAGTTCCATCCCGTCCCATTTGTAAATATGTCTGATGGAAGAATACCAGTTCATAAAGTATTCGTTTACAACGATATCCTTGCCTTTTCGTGGTAACAGATAGGTTATTGGATGGTAGCTGTCGTTGAATGAAGGGGTGAATTTTGACAGTTCGTTGTACTCGGGCGTGAGTGTGCCTTCGTCAGGGTCGTAATCGTAGAACAGGATTATCTGGCTTATGCTCAGTCCGTGCATTTTCTGGAACACGAACGCGAAAAGCCTATGTCCGTTGTTTCGTTTCCACACGCACGCCGAGAACGATTCACCGTCATCGCCAAGTTCAAATGCCGAAACATAACCGTTTGGGCTGTCAACAATTATATTGTAGTCGCCATCGCCGTCGTTGCTAACGGGATTTTTCAGTAGGTCGGTAGTCGGACGGTTGTGCCATGTGCCATTGAATGCCCTTACGAGCGAAAGAATGCTGCCATCCTTAACACCTGTGATTGTTTTCTTTTCCCAACCGTCGCTAATCTGGTCGATTGTGACATAATTCTGCGCCGAAACTATAAGTGCAGAAATGGTAAGGAGTAAAATTGTGAGTATGTTTTTCATAGCCATTAATGTTTTTATTATACCTAAACCATTATATTTCAATAAATTTCGATTTTACATATCCATTATTAATATGCTCTCCATTGAACACATATCCTAGCTGATTACAAACAACTTTTGTTTTTCCAACCATGCAATCAATGTTGCGATGAGAATGTCCGTAAATCCAATAATCAATGCCAGATTCTGCAATATATTCGGACAAATCACAAGTGAATGCACCATTTATCGAACTGCCTTTAAATTCTTTGGCGACAGCAAGATTTGTAGGTACATGGTGAGTAAGAACAATTATTGTTTTTGCCTTGCTGTTTTTTACTGACTGCTTTATGAACGAGACGCATCTTTCATTTTCAGCATTGAACGACTCTGCTGACAATCTGTATTGCCCGTTTCTAATACGATGAAAATCATTTACTCTATGCTCGGTAATGTAAACATCCTGTGGATTTATATGTCCCCATAGAGTAGAAACCACAATTTCAATATCCAAAATCCGAACGACCGAATTGTTGTAGTAATGCACATTGGGTTTTATTTCTCCGCAAAATCCATCTTTCAGCTTGGAAATATCGTAATACTGATAAAATTCGTGGTTGCCCAAGCAAACCACAACTTCCTTATAATTTGCAGAAGCCCAGTCCCAAAACGGATGGCAGCTGAATTCTGGCGTATCAAGATAGGCAGAATCTCCGGCAATCAGCAAAATATCTCCAGCGACATCCAATGGATTGTCCTTCAGATATTGACTGTTTTCCATGAACTCTAGGTGCAAATCGCTTACATATTGTATTTTCATTTTTCAAGAATAAAAATCGTTTCCAACAATTCAAAATATCCTTCAACCAGCATAGGGTTAACGCCTAACGATTGTGCAAGGACATTCGGATTTCCTGCGTGCAATTCTGTCATGTTGCCGATAAAATCCCGATATGTATCGTAGATACTTTTGCACACGGAAACCGAATCGTTCATTTTTCCAGTCGCAAGCAAGTTAAACACATCGCGCCTATGCTTCTTTATATCATTTTCGTCAACGGACAATCCCAATTCCTTATCCTGTTTCATATTCAAGTAGGCGACCATCTTCATGCAGACAAGTGCATACTCGTCGGCCATTCTAAGCCCCTCGCGCGATTCGCTATGCTGCACTACAAAATGGTACAAATCGTCGTCCATAACAATAGCCGACAAGCAATATTGGCAATCTTCCAATTTCAACGGCTCTATTTTCAGAGCAGAATCGTCAAGCAAATCCGACTGCCGGGCAAGCAACTCTATCTGCCACGGATAACCTTCTCTTTCGGGACAATTGAACCGATAAAGAGCATACACGCTATTGCCAACCGAATTTTCTCGCTTGCCGATCCTATATCCAGCCTGTTTGATGAAACGCCAAAACGCATTTATGAACTCGGCGGTAAGATTCTCTACTATTACAATTATATCTATGTCCTTGGTTGCGTGCCTTGTGCGTCCGGTGTTTGCCAGACTGACATCGCACGCGGTCCCACCGATAACTACAAAATTATCGGCAAATTGCGACATCGCTTCCCTAAAAACATCAAATCCTGTTACCATAAGCCATCAATCATCAGTTTCTTCTCCTTTTCTATTCTTGGGTCGTCGTAGTCTTTCATGCTTAATGCAAGCGACAATTTGTCAACCGTTTCTTTTTCACTCGGAATAGGACTGTAATTCCATACTTCAATCTTGTATCTGCCCTCTATCGGATTAAGAAAACTAAAATCGGACTTACACGTACTGAATGTCTGAAAGTCGAGCGCGTATGTT
>CACWOG010000158.1 GCA_902762455.1 uncultured Bacteroidia bacterium
ATCACGGCCCAGGTCCTGCTCGCCGCCGGCGGAGGGGCCCTCATCCGTAAATAGCAGGCCCATGAAACGCATCCTCCCCATCGTGATGGTCCTGCTCGGGGCCGTATCCTGCAAGAAAGATACGTTCCAACCCATTGACTGTCAGTATTTCGTCGAAGTGACCGCCGAAAGGACTTTCACCTTCGACGAACTCATTGAAAAGAACCTTCAGAAATGGGAACTCCAGCGCATCGCCTTTATGGACAGAATAATCCTGCATCTGGCACTTTGCGAAATGACACAGTTCCCCGAACTTCCAGTAAGGGTCACAATAAACGAATACATCGACATTGCCAAGGGCTACAGCACCGAAAAGAGCGGGACCTTCATCAACGGCATACTCGACAAGATATACAACCAGTGCAAAAACGACAATACACTTAACAAAATAGGAATGGGATTACTATAGTAAAGACGCACCATGATGCGTCTCAAAGAATATAAAACGTAAAATCGCGTCATGACGCGATTCAACAATAAACAAAATGAAAAAATTATCAATCATACTAATCGTCCTAATGACACTTGTCACAATATCGTGCAAGGAGAACAAGAATACCGGCGGCGGCGAATATAGCATCGACAACCCTATCTCCGCCGAAAACGTAAACGACGAAACTTCGGCAATAGACGGACTGCCAGTAATGACCTTCAAAGAAACCGAATACAACTTCGGCACTGTAATCCAAGGCGAAAAGGTGGCGCACAAGTTCAAGTTCACTAATACTGGTGAAGGCAACCTAGTCATTTCCAGCGTAAAGCCATCGTGCGGATGCACTTCGCCAAAATGGTCGCGCGAACCGATAAAGCCGGGCGAAGAAGGCTACATTGAACTTACTTTCGACAGTTCAAACAAAACCGGAATACAGAACAAAAACGTACGCATAGCCGCCAATACGATTCCAAACGAACACGTATTATATATAAGGTGCGATGTCGTAACAAAATAGCTAACTAATTTAATATCATTTATATGCAAAACTTAACATTAATTTTATTGCAGGCCGCACAGGCTGGTCAGGAAGCTCCAAAGTCTAACATCTGGATGAATGTAATCTTCTGGGTATTGCTCATTGCAGTAATCTATTTCTTTATGATTCGTCCTGCTTCAAAACGTAATAAGGAAGCTCAAAAGTTCAAAGAAAGCCTCAAGAAAGGTAGCAAGGTCATCACCGCAGGCGGTGTCTATGGAATCATCGATGAAATCAGCGACACATACGTACTTCTCGAAATTGCCAACGGCGTGAGAATCAAGATTGACAAGAACTCAATCGTAAGTTTCACCGAAGCAGAAGCTCAGAACAACGATACAGCTGAAAAAAAGTAGTATTACTAAAAATTCCATCTGATGGCAGAACAGCAGGAGCCAAATAAGAAAGGAAATCCCGTTGTAAAACTGGTCAATAACAGAAACTTTCTGGTATTCATCGCTTTTGTTGTCCTGTCATCCTTTTTGTGGTTTCTCAATTACCTGAACAAAAACCTAACAAGCGAAATCACAATAAAATACAAGCTCAAAAACGTCCCCAAGACGATAAACGAGGAAAGTTCACACGGAGGCGAACTTTTCGTCATGGCATCGGGACAGGGATACAACCTTTTGCAGGAAAGCCTTAAAACAAGAAACTTGCCGCTTAACATCGACCTTGAATCTAAGGCGCAGGACAACAGGCAACTGCTGAAATATGCCAGCAGCAGAGGAAAAGCATACATCATATCATCCGACCTAAAACCATTGTTGCGCAAGAAAGTCGGCGAAAAAATCAACATCGGTGAGATAAAACCCGACACACTGTTCTTCAGCCTGATAGACGTAAGGGAAAAGAAAGTCCCAATAGAAACAGCCAACATCGGGCACAAACTTCTTGACGGACAAAAGATTACACGTACATCCATAGTTCCCGACTCAGTAACAATTATAGGTCAGAAATCAATAATTGACAGCATCGACAAGATAGGCGTTGAAAAAGAGGACTTAGGTCTCATAAAAGCGAGAAAACAATATAATGTTGCCATTGAAATGCCAGAAGGTGTCAGCGTTTCTCAAAAAATTGCAAGCGTTTCGTACGATATAGAGATGTACACTAAGGCAACAAAACGAATAAAGGTAAAGGCTGTCAACTTTCCAACGGAATACACATACACACTTCTGCCAGAATATGTTACGGTAAACTATGTAGTCCCGATTTCATTATATGGCAAAGTAAACGAATACGATTTCTCGGCAACAATCGACTACGAAAAAGCGGCAGGTAACTGCGCAGAAGTACAAGTTCAGTCAAGTTTCAGCAAAGCCGAAATAATCAGCAGCCAGCCATCCACCTGCACATTTATCCTCGAAAAGAAATGATTAGCATCGGCATAACAGGAATTATCGGTTCGGGGAAATCTATGCTTAGCCAGGTTTTCCGCTCAATGGACATACCCGTATATGATGCCGACACCAGAGCCAAAGAGCTGATGAACAACAATTTTGCAATCCGAATCAGACTTAAGCTTGAATTTGGAGAAGAAACTTATCGTAACGATAGAATCAACAAGGAATATCTGCGAAAAATCGTGTTCGGCAACGAGAAAAACAGACAAATCATAAATTCAATAGTGCATCCGGCGGTAAAAAACGATTTTATTGCTTGGAGAGAAAAAACTGGTGCAAAAATTGTTGCAATTGAATCGGCAATAATATTCGATGCCAAATTGGAAGACATCCTCGACAAAATAATATTTGTAGAAGCAGCCGAAGACATATTGGTTAAGCGTATATGCTTCAGGGACAATGTTTCGGAAGAAATTGCACTTAACAAGATAAAATTGCAAAGAGAAAATGCAGGTCGTGAAAAATGCGACGCCATTTTTATCAACGACAGGAATCATTCATTAATAGAACAGGCAGAAAACTTCATTAATAACTTAAAATACTGATATATGGGAAAATGGAAATGGATATTAGGAGGATTGACTTGGGTACTCACAGGACCTATCGGCGGACTAATTGGGTTCTTCATTGGTTCTGCAATTGACGGAATGAGCAGTTCCGACGAACCGCGCAACACACAACGGCCAGGAAACCGTACAAGGCATACCGAACAGGGCGACTTTATGGTTGTACTGCTTACCCTTTCGGCAGCAGTAATGAAAGCCGACAACATCGTGAAGAAAAGCGAACTCGACTATGTAAAGAGTTTTCTCGTACAGAATTTCGGCAAGGAAAAGACTCTCAAGGCTTTGCAGATTCTGAAACCTATGATGAACGCCGACATTCCTCTCGACGACGTATGCCGCCAGATTAGGTACAATATGAACAATTCGCTGAAATTACAGCTTCTGCACTACCTTTTCGGAATTGCAAATGCCGACAACGAAATTGTAAAGGAAGAACTCGATGTTCTGAAACGCATAGCAACAGGTATCGGCATCAGCGAATATGATTTCAACTCAATAAAATCGATGTTCGTCGTTGTTGGCCGCGATTCCGACTACGAAATACTTGGCATTACCAAGGACGCGACCGACGAAGAAGTGAAAAAGGCATACAAGAAGATGGCAATGAAACATCATCCCGACAAGGTTGCTGGTATGGGCGAAGAAGTAACACGCAAGGCAACGGAGAAATTCCAAGCCATCAACGAAGCTTACGACAGGATAAAGAAGGAAAGAAATATGGTATAAGCCTATCTTTTCTTCTTCTTGGTATTTTTGCGGACACCTATATTCTTACGCGCACGCTTAACCGTTTCACTTGTGCGCAGACGAGTTGCAGCGTCCTCATTAACAACAACTTCATCTTCTTCAAATTCCGGTTCACCCTTTTTGCGCTTGGTTACATTCGGGTCAACTATAGGCTTGCCGCCATACATTATATTTTCATAATTGAACTTACTGTCCCTGAATGCATTTTCGTGAAATAGCACATCCTTTACCTTGCCCGTACGTCCAGTGTTGCAGATGACATCAGTCAGCGACCTGCATTCGGCAAAAGCATCGGCAGAGACAAATGTCTTGATTGTAGATTCCATTACCTTTGTAAACACGACCTTCTTTAAACTGCGGCACGACATGAACGCCCCCTCTCCTACGCTACGCATCTGGTCGTAAAGAGAAACAACACTCAAAGCCCAGCAGTTTGCAAAAGCCTCCTTGCCTATCGACTTCAACGACTTTGGAAATTGTACTGCCGCAAGAGCCTTGCAACCTTCAAACGCGTATGCACCAACCTCTTTCAAACCTTCAGGCAAAACTAAGGTCATAAGACCGCTTGCACGGAAAGCACCGGGACTAATCACCTGCAAATTGTTAGGAATATGAAAGTTACGCAGGTTTGTGCAATTCCTGAAACAATCGGGACCGATACGCTTCACATTACTCGAAATGCCTATGTTTGAAAGGTTTACGCACCAACGGAACGCACTGCTGTCGATAAATTCTACATTGTCGGGAATGGTAACACAAGTAATATTGCGGCAACCGTAAAAAGCTCGTGCCCCGATACGTTTTACCGGATAAAACTTGCCATCGATTTTTATCTGACGCATTATGTTGACCTGAGTTGGAGTTTCCTCATTATAGTTGACATCAACATACAACGACTTTTTGTTTTCCTCAAAGGCATAGCGTATTCCAAAATACTTGAAATGCATCGAATCAACAGCTTCTGCCTCATTTTCATCAGCATCCTGTGCAAAATTCACTACTGGCACCAATGCAAGAAGAAATAATATCAACAATATTCGCTTCATTATGACAAATTTTAAAGTACAAAGTTAAAAAAAAATTCTACGCTCATCACACAATTTTTGACACAAGCCATTCCGCTGTAATATCATTCATAAGAGTAAAAGCAAACCATTTCTTACCAAGATCCTTCAACGATGCACCAATATGATAAACCTTGTCATCAACAAGCAAGAAGCGGTCATGAGCTTCTCTAAATAACACAACATCAATTGGTTCATATTGGGAATTGTGCTTTTTCATGTCCAAATCCAATTTAGGAGAAATGTTCTGTGTATATATCCTTGCAAAAACATTAGGTTCTCGCTTATCAAGCATCAACAAAACAGACTCATCAACATAATTGTCAATAAGCACAATACTTCTTGTTGCACTCCGTATCAATTTTGTAACAAAGATATATGCATCAAAAACCTGTCCATTGAAAAATATCCCTTGTGCCGAACATACGTTCCCACTTTCAATAACAGAAAATATCTTGTCAAATTTTTTGTTGGCTTCCATACTGCTACGTTCAAGATTATCAATTCGTTTAAGTATATTCATATCTTTTGACAAGAATCTTCTCATTTCTACGAAAGCATCTATTATACGGACACTCACAGCCACAGCAGTTTCACTGCGAAGTACTGCGGAAAGCATTGCTACTCCTTGC